>NZ_DJUD01000052.1:0-23621 GCF_002439405.1 Psychrobacter sp. UBA6291
GTCATCGTCAGCTCTCTATTCCTGAATCGCCCCTCAACTTAATTGTTGAGGGGCTTTTCTTTGTCTAGCGGTTGAGGTTAGAAAACTATTTTACATATCCTAATACATAACTTAACAGCTATGTATTGTTGAGATGACTTATTAAAGCTATGATTATTACAGTTCATGTTATCGATGCAGGATTACTAGAGAAACATGGGCTTTTATAAATGAACTTAATATCATAAAAATTAATAATCACAAGGATGAGATGATTATGACTATTGCAAAGAATATTGAAGTAAGCAGCACCTCAGAAACAAGTTTTGAAGACGCTATTCAAAAAGGCGTGGCGCGTATCGCCAAAACCGTTAACAATGTTCAAGGTGCTTGGGTAAAAGAGCAGAAAGTTGGTATTACCGATGGTAATATTAATAAGTATCATGTCATTATGATTGTGAGCTTTGTCATTAATGAAGATACTGACCTTAGTTAATCATTATTAATAATATAGAATTACTTATAGACCTGATTTATTAAAAAATAAAAAGCCTGTGTATGCAGGCTTTTTTTATGTCTTTTAATCCGTCATAAAACAAAGGTTTACTCATAGAAATTTCTTAACATTATAGATTGAGGTAGATGTAGTAAACTGGTCGTTTGATATTTTTAACATAATTTTTTTAACAAAGTTTTTATAAATAGAGAAAGCTATGGCAGTTGATTTTACCAATACCTTAATTGTTGCGATATCAGCGACGGCTTTATTTGATTTGTCAGAATCTGAAAATCATCTGGTAGCGTTATTGCAACAGCGACCGTATGAGGCGATTAAAGAATTCCGCGATTATATGGCTGAACGTGAAAACGATCCGCTCAGCATCGGTGCTGGCTATCCGCTTATCAAAGCGTTGCTAAATTTAAATAACTATTGCAATGATTGTGAAGGGCAGAGTTCAGGTATTGATACACCGCTGGTTGAAGTGGTGATTGTCTCAAAAAGTAGTCCGGATACGGGTATTCAAGTGCTCAATGCGATTCGTGAACATGGTTTAACCATTTCTCGCTCGGCGTTTATATCCGGAAGCCCTATAGCGCCTTATATTAAAGATTTTAATGTGGATTTGTTTTTGACCACCAATCGTGATGACGCTCAGCAAGTTGCCGATGCCAATATTTGTGCCTGTGCGATATTAGATGCCACACCAGTAAATACTTATGAGCTCGATACTAAGCAGCTGCGTATCGCATTTGATGGTGATGCGGTATTGTTTGATGACTCAGGTGAGCTGCTTTATAAACAAAAAGGGTTGCGGGCTTTTCATGAGCGTGAAGCCGAAATGCGGGATTTGCCGATAGAAAAAGGACCTTATGCAGAGCTGTTGATTAAGCTGTCAAAAATGCAAGAGCGATTGCCTGCAAGCTTGCATACTTCTCCCATGAAGATAGCGTTAGTCACTGCCCGTAATGCCCCTGCGGACTTACGGGCGATTAAAACGCTACGTGATTGGGGTGTTGATCTCGACATGGCATTTTTTTTGGGCGGACTTGAAAAGACGGCAGTATTAAAAACCTTTGCGCCACATATCTTCTTTGATGATTCGGTTAAACATATTGATGCCGCGCGTAATTTTATGCCAACGGCGTTGGTTCCTTATCATTCGACCTCTTTGCTGCATGCCAAGAGTGTATTAACGGCAGAAGAAGACACCTCATCATTGTCATTTAAGCCTGTAAAAAGCACATTGTCTTCTGTGAGCGAGCAATAGGGTTTTAATAACATTCAGAGGTTTAAAAGATAAGGTTTGTTATGAAGTGGCAGCAATTATTTAGCTTAATAACGCGCAGAATTAAGCAAGTTTTTGGCTTATATGCGTTTGTTCTTATACCGATGTGGGGCATGTTTTTTCTCAATGAAACGCTGCTTTTCGGGCTATGGAATATCTTTGGGATTGTGCCACGGGCGTTAGATTTAGGTAGTATGATTGGGGTAGTTGCGTCATGGACGATGCATGGCAATTTTTCTCACTTACTTGGCAATACGTTGACGTTATTACAAATTTTATTTTTGTTCGGACTATTTGAAAATAATGCTTATCGTACGGTAATTAAATTGATCGTGGCGTCAGGATTGGCGACTTGGATTATCGGTTCGCCGTTGTCGATTCATATTGGCGCGTCGGGGCTTTGTTTTGCGATGCTCGGTTATATGATAGGCGGAGCGTTATTTGCGCGGCGCTGGGGTTATCTGCTTGCTTGCATCGTCATGGGAACTGGTTACTGGTTGACCATCAAACAAGGTTTGATGCCACAGCAAGGTATCTCATTGGCGGCGCATTTTGGCGGACTATGCGCCGGCTTATTATTGGGGGCAAGCTCAAAGCATGCTTATACCAGTATCAATATGCGTTATTAACGCCAATCTCAACTTATCGTAGGCTTTTGATTTTTATAGAATTTAAAATTCTAATTGTTTTAACTGAAATTTTAAAAACTAAGTAAACCAATACCTTAGAAAAATAAGTTGAGAGTGGGGTGTTATTAACTTTTATTGATACAAACGTTGATATATAACGGATCATTTTTTTCTAATGGCCGCCACTTAGTGGTTTGCTTCACATGCTTATCAATGCTCAGCTTACTATCCTTTTCTTGCAATACATAATCGGCGCGGGCAGGGGCAGCACAGTCAATAACTTGCGGTACTTGCTGCACACTTCGACGTCGCTCAAACAAATATAAATTCACCAAATAAACATCTGGATTATCGGCATTGGCGCGAGCATGGCCGCTATCCGCTGCCATAAAACGAAAGGTTTGTGGTTTGATATATGACCAAGGACGAAACCATGTGCTCTGTTCAACTTTTTTAACCACATGCACGCCGTTAGGTAGTTGCGCAGTTTGCTGCTCGAACCAGCTATATTCTTGGCTGATTTGAAAGCCAAAGATGCCAATCGCACCAAATAATGGAATCAGCCATCTTGGGGCTTTTTTTCCTGCAAGTTTGCTGAGATGAGTTATGATTAGTGCTATCCCAGCCATACCAAATCCGGCAGCTATGGTGGCGATAAACTCAAAAAGCATAAGATTTTTCCTTAACGCCATCAGCGCATTTAAAACCAGTTCATAAAAAGATAAAAAAATCACTCACAAGCAGCTGCTGCCGGTGAGTGATTATCTTACAAAGAATAGCACATAGTATCGTCTAGATTAGTGATCGATTGCGCCGCCAGCTCCGCGTGGAGAACGAACACTTTCAACCAATTCTTGGATATGCGCTGGCGGTGGCGTCGTTGCATAAGAAACAATAAATGCCACGATAAAGTTCAGTAATGCACCAACCGCACCAAACGATAATGGCGAGATACCAAATAACCAGTATTCTTCAGTATCAGGGAAGTTTGCAGTACCTGTGATGAAGAACCAGCCTTTAAAGACGAAGATATAAACTAAGATACTAATCAAACCCGTTAACATACCAGCGATAGCGCCCAAGTTATTAATACGCTTAGAGAAAATACCCATCATCAATGCAGGGAACAGTGAAGCACCTGCAATACCAAAGGCTAGTGCCACAACCTGTGCGGCAAATCCTGGCGGGTTAATACCAAGCCAAGTCGCAACCACAATCGCAATTGCCATCGTAATACGGGCAACTTTTAGCTCGCCTGCATCAGTAATGTTTGGATTTAAGTTACGTTTAATCAAGTCATGACTGATCGCTGATGAGATGGCGAGTAATAGGCCAGCTGCCGTTGAAAGCGCTGCGGCCAAACCACCGGCGGCGATAAGACCAATAACCCAACCTGGTAGCTGTGCAATTTCTGGGTTAGCCAATACTAAGATATCAGCGTTGACGTCAAGCTCGTTACCTGCCCAGCCTCTATCAACAAAGATACCATCACGCTCTAAAGCATGCTCAGCTTTTGCTTTGTCAACTGCAGCCGTTGCAGCAGCGACATCACCGCCGTCAGTAGTGGCAGCCGCTGCTGCGAGCTCAGCTGCACCAAGTCCGCTATCGCTATAGAACTGGATACGACCATCGTTATTTAAATCGTTATATTTAATAAGACCGGTGTCTTCCCACGTTCTCATCCAGTCTGGGCGTTGATCGTACTCGATAGCAGGCTCTTCAACACCTTGTGGATAAATGGTATCGATTAGGTTTAGACGCGCCATCGCACCTACTGCAGGAGCAGTGAAGTATAGTAGCGAGATGAAAACCAAGGTCCAACCAGCCGTCCAGCGCGCATCCGCAACTTTAGGAACGGTGAAAAAGCGAATGATAACGTGTGGTAGACCTGCAGTACCAATCATCAGTGATAAAGTAAATAGCACCATGTTTAGCTTGTTCGGTACATCAGCGGTATAAGCGGTAAAGCCTAAGTCGACGACGATTTGGTCAAGCTTGGTTAGGATAGGAATACCTGCTTCAGTATGGTTTGAGAACAAACCAAGACCTGGAATCGGGTTGCCCGTCAGCTCAAGTGAGATAAAGACGGCAGGAATGGTATACGCAATCATTAGAACCACATACTGCGCAACCTGCGTGTAGGTAATCCCTTTCATACCACCCAGTACGGCATAGAAGAATACTACAACAGCGGCAATAATCAGACCGGTAGTGCTTTCAACTTCTAAGAAGCGTGAGAATGCCACACCAGCACCGGTCATCTGACCGATAACATAAGTGGTTGAAGCAATAATCAAACAAACAACCGCAATCATAGCAGCAGTTTTAGAATAAAAACGGTCGCCAATAAAATCTGGAACCGTGAACTTACCAAATTTACGTAGGTAAGGCGCAAGCAGCATGGCCAGTAGAACGTAACCACCCGTCCAACCCATCAAATAAGTTGAGGCCGCATAGCCGCCAGTAGCAATAATACCTGCCATCGAGATAAATGACGCGGCACTCATCCAATCAGCAGCCGTTGCCATACCGTTTACTACAGGATGGACGCCGCCGCCAGCAACATAAAACTCACTGGTTGAACCTGCACGTGCCCACCATGCAATACCGAAGTATAAAGCGAAAGATAGACCTACAAAAATAATATTAATCGTAAATTGACTCATAGGGCTATTCCTCGTCTACACCATATTGTTTATCTAACTTATTCATACGCCACGCGTAGAAGAAAATTAAAATGATAAATACGCCAATGGAACCTTGCTGAGCGAACCAAAATCCTAGGTCAGTACCGCCTATTCGAATCCCTGTTAATAATGGTCGAAATAAAATACCGAAACCGTATGAACAGAGGGCCCAAATAATGAGGCAACCTATAATGAGACGGATATTGGCACGCCAATAACCAGATGGATCGTTGTGGTTTTCCATAGGACAACTCCTTTTGTCTTGCCTAAAAACATAATATTTGATTTGAGCTTAATGAGTTATTCTTGTCTATCGCTTCAAGCGAAATTGTGTCTATAAAAAACCATCCTATAGACGATTCATACAAAATGACTCAACAGCTTAGCTGAAAAAATGCGCACAAATGAAAAATAATAAAAACCAAATACTAAAACGTGAACCAGTCATAAAGCGATTTAGTAGTCATTTATTTAACATTAAGCTGACTTAATCAAATAAACGACATCATAAATGCTAGGGTTTTTAAGAGTGTCTTGCAGAAAAAAGGGGATTTATAGAGGAAAAACGATGAAGGTCAACAATCCGCTGTCTTTTTACGATCCCGTCTTCCTGACAAGAGTCTTAAAGTTGTTAATACGTTAGTCATTCATGCCAATAAATCAATATCAACCGAATGCTAATATCTATAAAATCCACTCTATCATAGTTAAAAAAGGTGGTCGGTAATAAAGTAGACTTCTATAAGTGTTTAGAATATTTAATATTACTGAAATCGTACGATAAATGTCTAACCAATGCTACTGATTTGTTACATTCTCCATTCTATAGGACTTCAATAGTAAGTAACATTTATTTCAGAAATAGTTTTTTTAAATTAATAAAAAAATTTGATAGTAGTAGGCGTCTTAATCTCTATAGAATGCACACGGCATCTTATTAGTAGAGATGTTTAGCAGAATTATGAGCGGTATAATCAGTTAAATGTGTTTCTATATAAAAATAAGTAACATTTATAAACGTAAGTGAGGAGTAGGTATGAGTGACGGCATAGCAGGCTGGTTTAATAACATCGTGAATTACGGCGTTAGTATTATCTGGGGTAATAACGATTGGTTAATCGCCAGCAATCCTTGGTATGGATTGTTGATGTTTGTGTTGATTGGGGCTGGTCTATATTTCACCGTTGCTACGCGTTTTATTCAGTTTCGTCACTTTGGTCATATGTGGCAGTTATTACGAGTGTCAAACCAAGGCCGTAAAGATGGCGGTATCAGCTCGTTTGAGGCGCTGATGACGTCTTTAGCGGCGCGCGTCGGTACCGGTAATCTGGCAGGGGTAGCGATCGCTATCTATCTTGGTGGACCGGGCGCAGTATTTTGGATGTGGATGACGGCGCTCGTCGGTATGTCGACCAGTTTTATCGAGTCAACCTTAGCCCAAGCTTATAAAGTGCCGCATAATGACAATGTTTACCGCGGTGGACCGGCTTACTATATCGAAAAAGGTTTGGGCAAGCGCTGGCTGGCGATATTTTTCTCGCTTTGTTTGCTGGTTGCGTTTGGTTTGGCGTTTAATGGCGTGCAGTCGAATACGATTGCGCAGGCGACCAATGAAGCGTTTGGTGTTCCAACATGGATGACAGGGTTAATACTGGTCGCGCTCGTCGCACCAGTGGTATTTGGCGGACTACGCTCGGTTGCACGTATCGCAGGTAAAATCGTGCCAGTCATGGCGATTCTTTATATCTTGTTGGCGCTTTATATTATTATCACCAACTTTAGCGAATTCCCAGCAGCCGTTGCCTTGATCGTAAAATCAGCCTTTGGCTTTGAGCAAGCGGCGGGCGGTGTGATTGGTTATGGTATTGCGCAGGCGATGATTAACGGTATCAAACGCGGTTTGTTTTCGAACGAAGCGGGTATGGGTTCAGCGCCCAATGCGGCAGCGACGGCAAAAAGCCATCCTGACCATCCAGCGGTGCAAGGCTTTATGCAAATGCTCGGTGTCTTTATGGATACGCTGGTTATCTGTACGGCAACCGCGGCGATTATTATACTTTCAGGTGTCGTCGATCCAAATGTCGAACAAGAAGGTATTCAATTAACCCAGTTGGCACTGTCGCAGTATGTGGGCGATATGGGCGTAGTTTTTGTCGCGATTGCAATTTTCTTCTTTTCGTTTACCTCTATCATTGCCAACTACAGCTATGGCGAGTCCAATCTTGAATTTATCTCTGGTGAAAAAAATGCCAAAGTCATGATTATGATTTTCCGTTTTATGGTTTTAGGCATGGTATTTGTTGGTGCTATTGCTAGCTTACCTGCTATTTGGAACTTCGCTGACTTATCAATGGGTCTCATGGCACTCGTCAACTTGATAGCGATTTTAATCTTGTCGCCAGTGGCGCTTAGAATTTTGCGTGATTATGAAAGACAAATCAAAGAAGGCAAAACCGGCGAGCAAATCAAATTCGACCCCGATGACTTTGTAAAATTAAGAGATGAAGCCAATCGTGATGCGTGGACTGATTAGTATTTTTTAGTAAGCTAAAAAGTTATGCTGTCGAAGCTATAAATATAAAAAAACCGCTCTTATATTAAGAGCGGTTTTTTATTAAGCCATAATTATCTCAAACATGATTTACATGTTTGGATAGTTAGGACCGCCGCCGCCTTCTGGCGTTACCCAAGTAATGTTCTGTGACGGGTCTTTGATATCACAGGTCTTACAATGCACACAGTTTTGCGCATTGATAACAAACTTAGCACCTTCGGCATCTTTCACCACCTCGTAAACGCCAGCTGGGCAGTACAGACGCGCAGGCTCAGCATACAGCGGTAAGTTAATTGAAACAGGCACCGTAGGATCGGTGAGTTTCAGATGCGTCGGTTGGTCTTCAGCGTGGTTGGTGTTGGAGATAAAGACTGATGACAGCTTATCAAATATCAGCTTACCATCTGGCTTAGGATAGGTTGGCTGATAAGCATGCGCCGCACGCTCTAGCTGATCATAATCTCTCTTATTATCATGAATGGTCAAAGGCATTTTACCGCCAAGCAAATTTTGCTCGATAAAGGTAAAGGCGCCGCCCATCCATTGACCCATACGGTGCATGGCTGGGGCAAAGTTACGCGCTTCGTAGTTGTCTTGATACAGCCATGATTCTTTATACATGGTGCTATAGGCAACCACGTCGTCATATTCACGGCCTGCTTGTAACGCTTCAAAAATCGCTTCAGCCGCCAACATACCTGACTTCATTGAGGTGTGCGTACCTTTGATTTTGGCAGGGTTTAAGAAGCCTGCATCATCACCGACCAACACGCCACCTGGGAAGGTGAATTTTGGTAAGGAGTTTAAGCCGCCTTTGGTCAACGCACGCGCGCCGTATGACAGGCGTTTGCCGCCTTCTAAGACGTTGCGAATGACTGGATGAAGTTTTAGGCGCTGCATCTCATCAAACGGTGACATATAAGGGTTTGAGTACGATAGGTCGATGACCATACCAAAGCTGACTTGGTTGTTTTCATCGAAGTACAACCACCAACCGCCAGATGAGCCGGTATCCGTTAATGGCCAACCTGAACCATGCATGACCACGCCTTGCTCGTGCTTCTCTGGGCTGACTTCCCATAGCTCTTTTAGACCGATACCATAATGCTGAGGGTCTGAGTCTTTATCAAGCGCGAAACGGCTGATGAGGCGCTTGCCCAAATGTCCACGGCAACCTTCGGCAAAGATGGTATATTTACCTAGCAGCTCGTAACCTGGCTCAAAGCTTGGCTTGGCTTCACCATTGGCAGCTACGCCCATGTCGCCGGTCAAAACCCCTCTTACCGAACCATCATCGTTATATAAGATGTCGTCGGCAGCAAAGCCTGGAAACATCATGACTTCAAGCTCTTCTGCTTGCTCAGCTAACCAGCGAACGACGTTGCCCAATGAGACAATGTAGTTACCTTCATTGTGCATGCTGGCGGGTACGATAGAATCAGGGAGCTTGGTTGCTTTGGTCGCAGAACCGAGCATATAAACGCGGTCTTCAATGGCAGGTACGTTTAGTGGCGCGCCTTTTTCTTTCCAATCTGGTATCAGCTCGTTTAAGGCGCGCGGCTCAATAACCGCACCAGATAAGGTGTGCGCACCAAACTCTGAGCCTTTTTCGACCACACAAACCATGAACTCATCATTGCCCGCTGCAAGAGCAAGCTGACGCAGACGAATGGCCGCTGATAAACCCGCTGGGCCGCCGCCGACGATGATGACATCAAATTCCATTGATTCACGTTCGATTTCAGGCTCAGTAGTTTCTGGTTCTACGGCTGGCTCGGGCGTTGCTTCTGTTGCAGTAGTGGATTCTACTGGCTCAGCGGCAACTTCTGTCGCCTCAGTTGCAGCGCTTTCTTCAGTAGTGGCGACTTCTTCTACGGCTACATCAGTATGTGCGATGTCGCTATTTACAGTGTCGTTACTGACAATGTCATTATTAACAACGTCGTTGCTAACAGTGTCATTATCAACAACAGGCTTTTGATTGTCTTGCTCTTGCATACCTACTCCTAAACTTTTAGTGGCTTATCTCAGGGCATCATTAGCTTAACAATTGAATAATAAAGCTTGCGGCGCTAACGTTACTCAGACATATGGCTGCCCGATAAGAACTGTCTTTGCGGCATCAATTGACGACGTTAAGCGTACAAAGATTGACGTAAAATCTAGCACCCATAACGTAAAATGTGTTGTTAATTCAACACCCACTGAACCATTGCAAATAAATAATCGTTACTCATTATAAAAGAAAAGTCCTACAAACACGATACGCATTTCTGGGTATCAATGTTAAGGTAAGAGGGAAATAATGGGGGTACAATGACGATAGGCTTTCATCATACCCGAAACAAAAATTTATAGTAATAATAGATGCGCCAAACTTTGATTACTACATAAAGGATTTTATGATGAATGACGATAATAAAAACGACAATTCTAATGATAAAGATAGCCTCAAAGTCACGAATGACAAGGTATCTGCGCCAAATGGTATGGATGCTTTGAGTCAGTATTTTAAGTCAGCGCCAAGTATACGCGAAGGGCGCGCTATACCGCCGCTTGAGAACTGGCATCCTGAGCAAGTAACGGACATGGATCTAACCATCAAAGCCAACGGCGAGTGGTGGCACGAAGGCGGGCACATGACCCGTCAGTCATTAGTCAGTTTGTTTGCCACTATTTTGTGGAAAGAAGAAAATAATGGCGCGGTTGAGTATTTTTTAAAGACACCGGTACAAAAACTGCGTATCCACGTAGAAGATGCGCCGTTACTGATTAACGATGTTGGTATCGTTGAAGAACAAGGTGAAAGCTGGCTAGAATTTACGACCACCACCGGTGATGTAGTGCGTTTAGATGATGAACATCCGATTAGTTTGCGTGCTTATACAATGAAAGACTCTGATGACAATAGCCATTCTGACAAAAGTAAGAATAAAGAAGATAATAAAAGTACAGAAAGCTCTACGCAAATTCGTCCTTATATGATGGTACGAAACGGCTTGGAAGCATTGATTGGACGTAACGCTTTTTATCATTTAACAGAAATTGGTGAATTGACAGAGCGTGAAGGTGAGACGATACTAACGCTGCAAAGTGGTGATAACGCTTATACGTTATCAATGCCATCAGATTCATAATAGACTATATTTAATACTTATATAAGAACGGCGGTAAGAAAGCAATGAAGGTTGCCGTAAAAGCAGTGCCTGATAATACAAGCCTTGATATTATTGATAGCCTTGAGACGCACAAAACCACATTTATTAATGATAGTTTTAAAACGCTTAAAGCAGATGATAGCGTGATAAATAACGCGCTTAAAAAGGAACGCAGTGCGCCAATCGGCTTGTTCGATTCGGGCGTCGGCGGCTTGTCGGTCTATCTACATCTGGCTCAGCAATTACCGCATGAGCGTTACGTTTATTATGCCGATACCTTGCATGTACCGTATGGCAATCGTGATAGTGAAGACATTAAAGCCTTAACGCTCGCTGCAGTGGCATGGCTATACCAACAAGGCTGCAAGCTTATCGTCATCGCCTGTAATAGTGCTTCGGCGTATGCGTTAGAGACTGCCAGACGCTATTATCCGCAGCTGCTTATTGTTGGTCTGGTGCCTGCTTTAAAACCTGCGGTATTGGCCAGCAAAACTCATCACGTAGCCGTATTGGCAACGAAAGCGACGTTAAACGGTGCGCTACTAAATGACGTCATTACGAATGTTGCCATTCCTCATGCCACCAGAGTCTCCAAATACTTTGACCCAAACTTAGTCCCTTGGGTTGAGTCAGGTATGCCTAAAGACAGCAAAACGGCTCAGGATTTACGCCTGCAATTGCAGCAATTTTCGCAAGATGGCGTCGATCAGTTGGTATTAGGCTGTACCCATTATCCATTTTTTAAAGCGTTTTTACGCCAAGAAATTACTCAGCAGCAGTTAGCGCTACATATTGTCGATTCGGGGCATGCAATCGCTGAGCGCGTTAAGCAGCTATTGATAGCAGAACAGTTGTTAGCATTACCCGTTAAGGTATCAGCTAATGAAGCGTTAAATGGCCTAGCGACCGCTATAGATATACCGCCGGCTTTGACTTTTTATGCGACTAAGTATGATAAACAGCTCGGCGCTGTAGTGCGACGTTTATTGGGTAAACAGTCTCGTATACAGTATATTCTTTCGCCTTAAGCCCTTTTGTTTTAGTCTAATAGGGTTTTTTGCCTGTGCAATAGTGAAGTAGCTGTTATAATCCCGCAATATATTAGTGGAATTAGCAATAAATTAAACGTATTCGCGTAATATAATGCTAGGCTAGTATTTGCCAAACAGAATATTAGACAGGCTCTGATGCTATCGCTTTTCGATAACAATCGAGATAACTTTCATTTATATGACTAATAAGTTTAGAGGTGATTGTGTCAAACCGTCGCTATCATATTCACGTCATATGCGCTGACAACGACCAACTGTTGGTTTTAGACAGTGTGGCGATGTTTTTCCAAGGCCGCGCATTTTTAACCTATGACGTTTCTAGCAAATTACCCAAAGCGGCGTTATATGGTCGCCAGTGTATCGATGCTTGCGATTATGCGCTGATGATAATCGGTGATAGCTATGGCACGGCGCAAAATACTGGTGTCAGTCAAATGCATTTGAGCTATCTCAATGCCAAAGCCAAGCTCAAACCCTTGTTAATATTGGTCAAAAGTCATCATAACGAGGTCAATATCAGTCGGCAGCTGCAAGAATTCACCAACATGGTGACCAAAAAAGCCGATAAGATTTATTACTATGAAACAGAAAATGATATCGAGCAGCTACTCATTCAGGCCTTCTATAAAATGGTCGCCAATCATGAAGTAGGGGACGGCTGGGTAAGAGTGAGCGACGAGCTGATGAAAGCCAATAAATCGGCACTGGCCGAAGAAACGGCCACGAGCTTTTCTACCAAGAAAGCCAAACTTGTTCAATCTCGCCCTGCTGTTACCGATCATTTAGCAGCCGATAGTGTCAGCAAGCCACTGGTGCTGACAGACACTTTTGAGATTCAGTACAAAGCCCAAGCCTATGAAGGCGGTAATTTAACCGACGTCACCCGCCCTATGACTTTATCGTGGCAAGAAGTGCTCATCGCCTTAATAAAAATACCGGCTACCTTTTCAAGCTATGGTTTACAGAGCGCCATTAATCGCTTAATCGCAGTCAAAGCTGAAACAGATATCAAAAATGACATGCCAAATGTTCACGCGGTGGCACGTTGTCAGATTTATCAAGATGACTTAAACCAATTACAGCGGCAGTTGGTGGCGGCTAACTGGATTCAACTCACCACCTATGGCACGCGCGTGTCACAAGAGCTTTGGAAACTCACCTTTTATGCGAAGAGCTTATTGACAGGCACTGACGCCAACACTTCTAGTGCGCCAACTTTACCGCTTAGCTAGGGCAAATGCTCTCTGCTCTATTTATAATTTTATGGATAAAAAATCCATTTATAAAGCCGGCGCTTACCCTTTGTAATACAAAGCATACGTCTCTGTAGTTGTGAAGCTGAGCAATACCCGTAATAATAAGCGTATAAATACATAATAATGCTTAATAATTAGGGAGAACGAACAATGAGTGATGCCAAAAAAAATTTAAATAGTGAACTAACCAGCTTAGAAGAAACCATGCTTGAAGCCGACCAGTTTCGTACGCTCGAAGAACAAGTCGCCGATATGAAGCGCCGCGGCATCGACCCAACCCAAGCCTATAAGGACTTGGATAGAAAGGAAGAAGATGCTGACTGGGGTGATGCGACGTGGAAAGAAAACGGTAAATGGAAACCAAAAACGCCTGCGGATTTAGATGACAAAGCCCGCGAAAATTGGGATGGCGATAATGGCAAACCAAATCCGCCACCTGTTATCTAGTAGGTATTATTTAACAAAATAATAGAATGATGACCGTATTTTTTCCAATTTATTCAATTCATTTAATAAAAAAGCCACGCTCATTTGCGTGGCTTTTTTATTAGTCGCTAATACATGCTTGTAGATACTAAATAATTCATTCCTTAGCTTAGCTAATTATGAACCTTCATCGACACGTACAAGCTTTACCGTACCATCAGTACTGGTAACCCGGCGATAACGCGTATTGCCCGATGAGGTTGATGGTCTAACGGTTGGCTGCACAGACGGCTGTACCGAGTAGGGATTAGAGTTTGAGCTGCCAGTTTGCTGTTGAATCAATTGTCCCATACGGTCTGCAGGCGCAGGGTTTAAAGGACGACTGTTTGCTGGTTGTCCGTACGGATTGCCATATTGGGAAGTGCTTGCAGCACTATTACCAACGATGGCGCGATAAAATTTTTGTCCGGCGCGTCCATCGGCTGGAAAGATGCCATGGCTTGATTGATATTGCTGAATCGCCGTACGCGTATTATCACCAATGATACCGTCCACTTCGCCAATATCGTAGCCTGCATTTAATAATGCTTGCTGGATATCTTTAGATTGCTGACGGCTAATACCAGGGTCGTCCGTCGGCCAGGCAGTGACAAAGTCGGTTTTGCTGCTGTCTTCACGCGCGATTAAGTCTGATAAATGGGCAATTGCTAAAGCATAATTTTCTGAAGCGTTATACGAATAAAACGTGTCGAAGTTTTTACCCACCAAGAATGCTGGGCCATCAGTGCCGGCTGGTAATAATAAACCTGCGCTGCCCAAGGTAGAAGGCAGAGGGCTGCCGTTCGCCAATGTCAGCCCTTGATTGCGCCAATGGCTGATAGATTTTTTGTCTTTACGGTTTGATGCGCCCCAAAAACCACTTGGCAGTTTGACTTCATAACCCCATGGCTCGCCGGTACGGTAACCACGTTTGTCCAAAAAGTTGGCAGTAGAGGCGAGCGCATCAGGGACGCTATTAACCAAGTCGCGGCGGCCATCACCATCGAAATCGACAGCCAGTTCTAAAAAGGTACTTGGCATAAACTGCGTTTGCCCAAATGCACCTGCCCATGAGCCGGTCATATCACTAGGTGCGATATCGCCATTTTGCACAATTTTTAGCGCATTGGCATATTCGCCTTGGAAATAGCTTTGGCGACGATCAAAACATGACAGCGTCGCTAAAGATTCAAACAAGGGCTTTTTACCCAATGTCTGACCAAAGTTTGACTCCACGCCCCATACGCCCAGTACATGCTCAGCTTTGACCCCATAGCGCGATTCAATGCGGCGCAAGGTATCTGCCCATTGGTGCTTAGCGCGAATACCATCTTCGACCCGCTCTTTATCTACCAACGAAGACAAATAATCCCAAACGTCCTTTTGAAATTCAGGCTGGTAATTGAGTGACTGAATCACACTAGGGTCAGGCTGGCTTGGACGATAGTTATTAAACGTATAGCTATCGACGCCGCGGAATTTACTAGAGTTTTTTAAACCATCTAAGCACTGTTGAAACTGGCTATTAGATAAGTCTGGTGCTGGTGGTTTGGCCGCTTGCGCAGTACTGGCAAAGCTGAGGCCAACCGCGATGCTAAGTAGCGATAACGTAGAGGTCGAAGAAAAACGCATGGAAATATCCTATAAACATCGAAATAGTCATTGAAAGAGAACAAAGCTGAATTAAGCAGTATGAACTTAGAGTAACCAATCTCAATAGTAAAGAAAAGGTATCGAAGCACTCAGTTACTATAAATTGACGCGAGCGTGAGGTTAGAAGAGGGTTTGGCTATCATGCTTAAGCAAGATTTAGCGCTTTTTCGTGGTTTAGCTCCAGTTAATGAGTAAATGAAGGATTTAATAACCAAACATGTTCAGTTACGGCTAGCTCAGATGCCGCATTAAGGGTTGATGACTGGCTTTCAAGCTCGATAATTTTATAGTCGGTATCATAATACTGCTGTAACTGCTGCTGACTAATCGAAAAAGGCGGGCCGTCTTTTTTACTTTGGTCATAGTTTAGGGTGATTAATAGTTGTGGCGCATGATTGCTAAGCTTAACTATTTGCGCACTATAATCAGTACGCATCGTTGCTGGCAAGGCTATCAATGCTGCTCTATCATAAACGGCATTAATCTCGCCTATATCTATTGCGCTAATAGCAAAAATATCTGCTGCCCATAAAGTAATGGTTTGCCCAGCTAGCTGACCCTGATAGCGTTTTAAAATGGCGTTATCAGTAGCGCTCTTAAATTCAGCGATAGTTGGAATAACCTTTTGTTCAGCAAAGAATGCTTGTACAGCCGTTTCCACCAGCTCAATGCCAACGACGTCGTAGCCTGCGTGCGCAAGCCATACCATATCAACCGATTTACCACATAAAGGTACCAAGACTTGGCTACCGATGGGCACTGCCAGTTCAGAAAAATACTCGATTAGCTGAGGATTGACGTCAGACTTATGAAAGCCAATGCGGCCGTCTTGCCAGCGCTGTTGCCAAAATTTAGAATCCATACCTTTATTCCTAACCTATCTATGCTCTAAATATTTGGTATTATCATACCGCTAAACGCAATAAAAAAGCCAAGCGTCTTAACCCTTGGCTTTGATAGCGTATAAAACTCACGTTACTTGTTTAATTCACCATATACTGACTAAATTCTTTGCGTAGTTTGGCAAGTTTTGGCGGAATAGCAAAGTTACAATAAGCTTGACCTGGGTTTCTATTATAGAAATCTTGATGGGCGTCTTCAGCTTTGTAAAATTCCATAGCGGGATGGACTTCTGTCACCACATTAAGGCCCATGTCGCGCAATTTGTTAATGGTACGGTCGACCGTTGGTTTTTGCGCCTCATCGGTATAAAAAACCACACTGCGGTATTGGCTGCCGACATCATTGCCTTGACGATCCATGGTGGTGGGATCATGCGTGGCAAAAAACACATCAAGAACCACTTCTAATGGTACGATAGACTCATCAAATTCAACCTTGATGACTTCAACGTGTCCGGTATCACCGCCACAGACCGCTTCGTAGTTAGCAGAAACGGCATCGCCTCCCATATAGCCTGACACCACAGATTGCACGCCTTTTACGGATAAAAATACTGATTCGGTGCACCAAAAGCAGCCACCGCCTAAGATAATGGTTTGCATAATTGTTCCTATTATTATAGCTGTTATCATAGAGATGCGCTAAGGTCTTTATTTGGTTGCAATATCTCATCTTTCAATACTAATTTTATGTCTCAATATTGCCTTTATAAAGAATTAGCGTTACCTATTTAGCTTAGCAAGGCAGTTGCTCGCGATAAGTAACAAACAGTAATGTTATAATGGGCTTTTGCTATCTTTAAAGCACTGAGCAATTCACCATTTAATTAATATTTTATTTTTAAAGAATCAAAGTTTCATTATTAAAAAACGAACCACTATCAAAAAATGAGCAACCTCATGAGCCAAACTAAGCCTACTAACCTGACTAATAACACCGTAAAGCACGATACCTTATTTACCACGCCACTCGATAAAGCGGCGCGTTTTTCTTTTGATGAGCAAGTGGTGGCGTGTTTTCCTGATATGATTCGCCGTAGTGTACCCGGTTATGGTCAAGTGCTGGCGATGTTGCCGATATTCGCTCGTCGTCACTGTAAATACCGCCAGCAAGATGATAGCGGCCAGCGTGTCAGCCGTGTCTATGATTTGGGCTGCTCACTGGGTGCAGCAAGTATGGCGTTGGCAGGCGAGTTTGAGCCGCAAGATTTACAGATTAAGGCGATTGATATCTCACCCGCGATGACCAATGAGGCGAGCACGTTATTAACGGAGAATTATCCCGCGCATAACATCGAAGTCATCACCGCCGATATTCGTGATGTCGAGCTTGAGCCATGCGATATGGTCATTCTGAATCTGACGCTACAGTTTTTGCCCGCTGCCGATAGAGTGACAGTGCTTGAGAAAATTTATGCCGCATTAAGTGAAGGGGGTATTTTGGTATTGACCGAAAAAACCCATGCTTTTGATGAGCAGTATGATGCGTGGTTGGTTGAGCGTTATTATGATTTTAAACGCGCCAATGGTTATACCGAGATGGAAATCAGCGGCAAACGCAATGCGTTAGAGAACGTTTTGATTACCGATACCTTGGATGAGCATCATACGCGTCTAGCGCACGTTGGCTTTGAGCGTCATTTGACCTGGTTTCAATTTTTAAACTTTGTCTCTATTGTGGCCTTTAAATAATATTTAAACGCGATAGTAATAACGGCTCGACTTTTAATATAAATTTTTACTCTATCTTTTCCCCATATGGCAATCTGTTTTTATGCTTAACGACACCATTATTCACGCTGAACGCGAATTATATTTAACCTTGCTGTCATTGGCGCAGCAGCAGCCGAGTGCTTATGAGTGGCTCACGCGCTTACCAACGTGGCTTAATGCTATTAAAGATAAAGCCAATTACGCACACGCGCCTGCTTACCAAGCGTCGGTGGCACGTTTGCCAACAGTAGCGGCTGATGAAGTAGATTTGGACAGTGATGTATTAACGATTGCCACCAACCTCAGCGACTCTGAGCGTAAACAAACCTTAGCGCTACTAAAGCAGCTAATGCCGTGGCGTAAAGGGCCTTTCCAGATTGGTGGTCAGATTGGCGATGATGAGTCAGGTATTAAGATTGATACCGAATGGCATAGCGATTGGAAATGGCAAAGGGTCGCGCCGCATTTAGGCAATTTAAAAGGCCGGCGCGTACTGGATGTAGGCGGTGGCTCAGGTTATCACGGTTGGCGAATGGCAGGGGCAGGCGCGGAGACGGTCATCATTATTGACCCATCGTGTTTGTTTTATCATCAATTTATGGCTATTCGTCATTTTGTCGGCGCCGCTGATCATTATAAAACGCATTATATCCCTGTACCACTTGAAGCCTTACCGGAGCACAGTCAGCTATTCGATATCGTATTTAGTATGGGCGTGCTCTATCATCGCCAGTCGCCGTTTGAGCATTTGCAACAGCTAAAAGGGCAACTGGTTAAAGGTGGCGAGCTGGTACTCGAAACCTTGGTTATCGATGGTGACGCCAATACTGTCCTTGTACCGCACGACCGCTATGCGCAGATGAATAATGTCTATTTTTTGCCATCGGTTAAGGCGCTCACTGGCTGGCTAGAAAAAGCGGGGTTTAGCGAGGTACGCTGCGTCGATGTAGCGGTCACGTCGACTGAGGAGCAGCGCAAAACCGAATGGATGACGTATCATTCCTTGGCGGATTTTTTAGACCCTAATGATGCGAGTAAAACCATTGAAGGGTATCCTGCGCCGAAACGGGCAACCTTAATTGCAAAAAAATAGCGCTGGTTAGTTTGCGGTTGGCAAAGAGAGGTTGGTTAAATAAACCAACGTTTAAACGCCATCTCTATCAATACTTTTAGGATAAAACCGATAAAACCCGCACCTAAGGCCAAAAACATCCAAAAAGTACCAGCGCGACCAGCGTTAGACTGTTTTGATAAATCCCAAATAATAAAGAATAAGAAAGCAATAAAAATGGGCAATAAAATATACATGCCCCAACTGGTGACGGTACTAGAAGCAATGGCAAACATGGTTTTGTCCTGTCAGTGAAAGTGTGAAGTGCTGCGTTTTCTATCGTCTGTTTTTATATATGGTTATAAATGGCATCAGCATTTATAGCAGTAATAGATTAATGTTGCCATTATAACGCGGAATGAGGTTGCTATAAATGTTTCACCAACGTCAGACAACAGTAACGCTACAATCCGCCTAAATAGACTTGTATTGGCAGCCTATAATAGCCGTTACCTTGTCACTTGCGCATATCTAGTATAATAGCGGTGATTTTAATGCTATTTTTGGTTCAAATAGTGCAATAGCAGCTAAAGGTTGTTATATTTATAGGTTACTTATTTTTTCTGCCTTATCTTATATTACCCCAATTTTTTGTTCATTTATCTGAGTTTATAGTCCTATGTCACAAGCCCAAATCGATACGCTCGCCTCACTGTTTGACAGTGCCATTGAAGTCCTAAAAACGAACGGCGAACTACCGGCTGATTGGCAAAACAACAGCCAAATTACGCGTACTAAAGATACCAGTCATGGTGACTTTGCGAGCAATATCGCCCTAACGGCTGCCAAAGCTGCGAAAGCCAATCCGCGCCAGCTTGCTGAAAAAATCGTCAACGCCTTGCCTGAAAATCAAAATATTCGTCAAGTAGAAATCGCAGGCCCCGGTTTTATCAACGTCTTTTTAAATACCGAAGCCAAATTTGCGGTGTTAGACGATATCTTTAAATTGCAAGAACGCTTTGGTTTAAGCAAGAAATTTCAAGGTCAAAAAATCCAAGTTGAATTTGTCTCGGCCAACCCTACGTCTAGCTTACACGTCGGTCATGGACGCGGCGCTGCTTTTGGAATGAGCGTGGCAAATTTGCTTGAAGCCATTGGTTATGACGTCACGCGTGAGTATTATGTCAATGACGCCGGACGCCAAATGGACATTTTAGCGACCAGTACTTATTTGCGTTATCTAGAGGCCAACGGCGAGGCAGTCACCTTCCCAGTCAATGGCTATCAAGGCGATTATGTCAGTGATATCGCGCAAACGCTAAAAACCCAGCATGGCGACAGCTACGTTCATAGTTTTGCTGATATTGCAAAGGACGTAGCAGCAGATGCGCAGTTTGAAATAAATAATGATGGCGAAAAAGTACTGCTATCAGGCGATAAAGAAGCCCATATCGATGGTTTGATTGCCAATAGCAAAGCCTTGCTTGGCGCCGGTTATGAGCTGTTTTTAAATGCAGCATTGAGCAGTATTTTGGCTGATATCAAAGACGACTTAAATGACTTTGGTGTCCGTTATGAGTGCTGGTTTAGCGAAAGATCCATCGATAGCGAGATTGAGCCTGTTTTACAAATCCTTGATGAAAAAGGCTATTTATACGAAAAAGACGGCAATATCTGGTTTAAATCGACTGATTTTGGCGATGAAAAAGATCGCGTTGTGCGCCGTGCCAATGGTCAAAGCACCTATTTTGCCTCTGATATTGCTTATCATAAAAACAAGTTCGATCGCGGTTTTGATAAAGTCATTAATGTTTGGGGCGCTGACCATCATGGTTATGTGCCGCGCGTAAAAGCGGCATTGACGGCGCTTGGTATCGATGCCGACCGCCTTGATGTGGTATTGGTACAGTTTGTTGCCTTATGGCGCGGTAGTGAAAAAGTGCAAATGTCATCGCGCTCGGGCAAATTTGTCACCTTACGTGAGCTGCGCCATGAAGTCGGTAACGATGCTGCGCGTTTTTATTACGTCGCTCGTAAGCCTGAAGTGCACGTCGACTTTGACTTAGAGCTGGCCAAATCGCAAAGTAAAGACAACTTGGTTTACTACATTCAGTATGCGCATGCCCGGGTTTGCCGTGTGTTAGAAAAACTAGAAACCAGTGGTCTGCAAGTAGACGATATTACTGGCGCTGAAAAGCAAGCGTTACTAGTCGCACCAAGTGAAGAAGAATTGATTAAGTTACTTGCCGCTTATCCGTCAACCTTGCTACGCTCAGCGACAGGCTATGAACCGCATATCTTAACCAACTATCTAAAAGAGTTGGCGGCGTTATTTCATGGTTGGTATGATGGCAATCGCATCTTGCCGGTCAGCCTAACTTCAGGTGAAACACCAAGCCAAGTTGAGATGGATTTGATGCAAGCGCGTTTACGCTTATCTAAAGCCGTGCGTCAAGTATTGGCCAATGGATTGAGCTTATTAGGCTTGTCTGCACCGTCTAGCATGTAGTATAAAGGAAGACGGCTGTAGCCATTATTTGATGATAATTCTTCAATTCTAATCTAATCGACAGTGCTGATTCGATAAAGACAATTCGATTACGATAACTCGACAACGACAGATAATTCAGTAGGGAGAACGAGATCCATGTTAGCCAAAAAACCAAAAGGTGCCACTGAAAAACGCAAAACCAGTAGTGTGTCAGGCTTATTATGGATGTTTGTTGGGGCAGTATTGACGCTCATGATTGGGGTGTTTTTATACCTTTCACCCTTGTTTAACTTCAGTCCTGCGGGCAGCGGTGAGAGCACAGATGCTGATAGACAAGTTCAGCAACGAGTCAATACCGATACCGACAATGGTGATTATGAGTTCTATGATATTTTGCCAAATCAAGAGATGGCGACCATCCCTGATGAAGACTTTGGTGAAGGCAGTAGTAGTAGCCAATCCGGTCAAATCACTGATTTTGAGCCAGATGTAGTCGTTAATCAGCCAGAAAACACCGCGCCAAGTAATAATGATGCGGGTAATTTTGGTATCTCTGAGAGCACTACGATTGAGCCTAGTCGTAGCAACAACGCGAATAATGCAGCAAATAGTAGTAATGACGACGATATTGTCATCGTCGAAGAAGATGCGACTTATGATGGTACGCCAGCTGCCAATAATACAGGCGCGGCTGCAAACAGAGCTAATACAGCGAACGCTAGCAATGCTAGCATTCAGCCAGCGAAGCCTGCGGCGACTTATATTTTGCAAATCAACAGCTTTGGTGATGCCGATGAAGCAGACCGTCGCCGTGCACAAGTGTTGATGGCTGGTGTCGATGCTAGAGTGGTGAAAAACACTACCAGTAATGGCCTGCCTATTTATCAGGTGATTTCACGCCCGATGAATAATCGTCAAGCGGTTGCCACTGCTCAGCAGCGCCTGCAAAATAACGGTATTGATTCTATTATCGTTGAGCAGCGCCGTTAAACCTAAAGCATTGATAAAGAAAGCGTCAGAGGACGCTTTTTTTATCCCTTTTTTTTGATATGTTTCTTAGCTCCTTTCCGCAAACTCAATATAAGAGCATCATAATGACTGTAAATTCTTCAGAAACTGCGCCCGTTGGCATGATGAAAGCTTTTTTTCAAAAGTATTTTATCGATGCTTTTACCGGCATGGCGTTAGGGTTGTTTGTGACCCTTATCGCTGGTCTTATCATCTCGCAAATTGGTGGTTGGTTAAGCTTGTCAGCCTTGGTCGCAGTTGGCAAGCTGGCGTCAGTATTAATGGGCGCAGGTATCGGTGTTGGTATCGCCTACTACCTAAAAGCACCAACTTTGGTGATGCTAAGTTGCTTGGTTGCAGGGATGCTTGGCGCGCATTCTGAAGCTTTGATGGCGGGCAATTTATTTATCGCGCAAGAGGCAAGTCCAGCAACTTTCGTTGCTGTGCCCGGTAATCCAATTGGTGCTTATTTGGCTTCAGTATTTGCTTATCGCGCTGGTACTTGGATCGCTGGCAAGACCAAGCTCGATATTTTGCTTATCCCTTTAGTGGTATGTACGGTGGCACTCATCGTCTGTGCGCTACTTAATCCTCCAGTCGTCGCTGCGGTCAACGCCATTGGTCAGGGTATTCAAGCAGCGACTGAATTACAGCCGCTACTCATGGGTATCGTCATAGCAGTGGTGGTCGGGATTTTATTGACGCTACCGACCTCAAGCGCGGCTATCTGTATCGCTATTGGACTTGGTGGTTTAGCAGGAGGGGCAGCGGTCGTTGGCTGCGCGGCGCATATGATTGGCTTTGCGGTGGCCAGTTTTAAAGACAACGGCGTCAGTGGTGTCATATCCCAAGGGCTGGGCACCAGTATGCTACAGATTCCTAATGTCCTTAAAAAACCGCTCGTACTATTGCCTGCTGTGATTGCCAGCGCCATCGTTGGTCCTATCGCAACCGTTGGCTTTGGGCTAGCTTGCACAGCAACTGGCGCTGGTATGGGCACGGCAGGACTGGTTGGGGTGTTTGGCGTCATTGAAGCATCACAAGAAATCATGAGCAGTGCTCAGTTGTGGACGGCGATTATCTTATTGATGTTTGTATTACCAGCGCTCATTGCTGGTGTGGTCGCTTACGTGATGCGCCGCCTTGGCTGGTTGGTCGATGGCGATATGAAATTGCCTTAAATTAAAGATAAAGCTAAAGCACGCCAATTATCCTGTAAGCATCCGACCATCCCCT
>NZ_DJUD01000011.1:0-4867 GCF_002439405.1 Psychrobacter sp. UBA6291
TTATTTATTGGGGGGATTACCATAGTTCAATATAATTGGTAGTATACCCATAAATTATAGCCGTTTTTGCTTTCAAATAATCTACTCGAAATTTTTTGTGATAAATATATTATTTGCTAGGTGTATAACGTTACTCAAGGAGACTGAAATTGTCTTTACCAACTAAAATTAGGGTATTCATAAGCATACCTGCAATTATTTTAACTTTAACCTCTTGTATTAGTAATCACCAAGATATTAATAGTGTATCTCCTATTGCAGGTACTCAAAATAATCCTATTAAATGTGAGCATTCAGGCTCTGTAATAGACGTTATGAATGTTCGAGTCATTGATGGTGATACCCTGGAAGTTATAACATTTAACGGGCAGTCAGAGCGTGTACGTTTATTCGGCATTGATGCGCCAGAATCCAAGCAAAGTCATGGTGCCTATAGCACTGAAAAATTACAAGAATGTGTTAATAACACTAATGTCAGTATCGAATGGAAGGAAAGAGACTTTTACAAACGTGTAGTTGGAAAAGTAGTTGCAGATGGAAAAGACTGTAATCTAAATCAGTTGCAGCAAGGAGCTGCATGGCATTATAAAAATTATCAAAAAAACCAAATTGAATACGATCGCTTAGCTTATTCTAATGCTGAGGTAACTGCTCGTAATGAAAGTCGCGGATTATGGGCTAAGCTTGATGTAGTAGCACCATGGGATTACAGAAAACGCTTAAACAAAAGTTATGAGTTTAATAATACGTTATATGACCTAGAGAAAGCATCTTGTAATACTAATGGTATTATTACAGATAATAACGTAGTTGTAGATTAGATTTCTGGCATGCTATTAATACTAACTATAGTCAGTTCACAATAAAAGAAATACAGTCCATATCCTTAAATAGTTTAGGCAGATTATAGTGCCAATCGTCCTAATCAGCTATGGGTCGTGGATTTTACCTATATTAAAAAGACAAGTGGCTAAGTTCATACCGCATTTATTATTGATATGTTTATTCGCGCTATCGTTTGCTGAAACGGTCAATGGGCTGTATGAGTCTAAAGTGATTGAATATTTAAAAAAAGATTGGATTGGTATTAATGATGTTGAACTGGCAACCTTTGAATGGGTAGACTGATTTAATAAAACACGATTGCATAGTGTGATCGGTTATGTGTCACCCTTTGAGTTTGAAAAGCGGTATTATAATAATCTTAATCTGTTAGGTGAAGCTGCCTGGTTCAAGTAAATCAGCCTCCGATGTACTCGGGGAGATTCAGGTTCAGTACTTATCTATTCGCTATACCGATACCGATAAGATGACAGACTGCGGTGTGATTGCCTCTGTTGGCACTACGGGTGATTCTTATGACAACGCGCTGGCTGAAACGGTCAACGGGCTTTATAAGTCCGAGGTCATTCATTATTTGAAAGAGAGCTGGTCTGGTGTGAACGATGTTGAACTGGCAACCCTTGAATGGGTCGATTGGTTTAACAAAACACGACTGCATAGCACGATTGGATATGTGTCGCCCTTTGAGTTTGAAAAGCAGTATTATGATAATTTAACCCTGTTAGGCATCGCTGCCTGACTCAAGTAAATAAGCCTCCGATAAAGTCGGGGCGGTTCACATTGAAGATAATTGTCCACCTAAGCTATTTAAAGATTCAAGTAGTGCTTGTTCAATGCCTTTTGTTAAAGCATCTGTTTGGTTTCTAGTGTCGTTTGATAAATTAGAAACGGTATTATTGAACCCTTCTGCTGAACTTTGCATAGTATCGGCTATACCTGAAACGTGTTTACTAAAACCTTTTGTCGAGTTTTGCATACTGTCTGCTATATCTAACACATGATTATTAAAATTTGCTGCTGAATTTTGCATAGTATCTGCTATACCTAAGATTTGATCATTAATTTTAGGTAAATCGTTTGAGGCTTTACTATGAACCGCTCCGACTTTATCGGAGGCTTATTTACTTGAGTCAGGTAGCCATGCTTAACAGGATTACATTATCATAATACCGCTTTTCAAAATTAAAGGGTGACACATATCCAATCGTGCTATGCAAACGGGTTTTACTATGCCACTACAGTACCTAATGATCATTAGGTCTTAGCTACGCTTATCCATCTTATATCGCTAGGCTGCAAATACCTGTTAGAATTTAGTGCCATAAAATCTGATAATGTATTATCAATTTCAATCACAGATTTTTTGCAATGACCTTTACTTGGTAGGATTATTGCATTATCGATAGGATTTGATTTAACTAGAAATACATCTAAAGCTTGGTTTGGATTCACTATTACTTGGTCTGATGAACGATAGCAAATACACAACTTCTTCTTAATTATATGACCTTGAAGATCCTGCCATTTCAAGATTGAAGTAGTAATTTCAGTGAATTTATTGGTACCTGCTGTATTAATAAAAGCTGAAAGCCCACCAAATCTATAACTTGTTGCTTCTTTAATAAAATATTGCATAATAGGAGATGATAAATCGAGTAGGTGTGTTCCATTACGGGTACTAGCAACTGTTCTGTCTGTCGTTACTTCTATAATTGATGCTTTACCAAGCAAGACTCTAAATTTATCTTGAAAGTTTTCATCAAATCGAATGCGGATGGTGTTTATTTCATGGTGAGAGGTGTGTTCAATTTTCAGAATCTCTAACATACCCATTACAAAATTATGAATATGGTTAGCGCTAATAACCACTTCATGTTTTAGTTCATCTATATTACTACTTGCTGCATAATCTAGAAGCTCTCGTTGCTTTTCTACAGCATTCTTAGCATTATCAAGTGCTTTTTGAATACGTTCATGGGTACGAGTTATACCTATTTGATTGAGTTCAGACAAAATATTCTCAATATCAATCTGGTTAGATATTTCGCCAAGGATCTCATCTTTAAGGCCCTCGTTAAACTCATTATTTTGTAGAGAAGATAGATCGTCAACAATTTGATCAATCCTATTGTACATAGAAATAATAAGCTTTTGATCTAAGCTATCAGGTTGGTACAGGTTAAATATAGCCACTCGATTTTTCTGACCATAGCGGTATAGTCGTCCGATTCTCTGCACCAATCGCATAGGATTCCATGGTAAATCATAATTTATCATGATATTACAAGCGCGTTGCAAGTTAATACCTTCACCACCTGCTTCTGTAGAAATCAAAAAAGATCCCTTAGTTTCAAAATGTTCAATAGCCTTTTTTCTCTCATCATGACTCATTGAGCCATTTATGAGACTAACTGAATCTTCGCTAAAATAATTTTCTAAATTAACTCGTAAATACTCCTGAGTATTACGGTATTCACTGAAAATAAGTATTTTATTGGAAGAGTTGTCAGATAAAATTTTATCAACAACTTCATTTTTGAAGTATGCAAATTTCTGGTCATTAATTAGTAATATTGAACTAGAGCTTATTAAATTTTTAAGGAGAGCAAGCTCACCGTCAAAGAATTCATGATTAGATGTTTGAGAAAGCTGGTTTTCTTCACTCTCACCTATAAAGCGCTCATCAACATCAACTGCTAAGTAGTATTTATTTTGCAACTTATCTCGTTTAATTTCTATCTTAGCAACACGTTTCAGTAAAGCCTGATGAATAGCTTGAATACTAGATGCTGCAAGTTTCCTATAGGTCGTCATTACAAACCCAATAGCTCGCGCTTGTGGATTTGTTCCCTCAGTACTTGCAGAGTAGCCTAACTTAAAATACTCTGCTAACTGCAGCTCAAAATCAGAAAACTCTTTACTTGAAGGGATATTGACGGCATGAACGGTTTTACCTTTAAAAATGAAATTGCCTTCATGGTCTGTAACATCTGCTTTATGATTTCTAAAAACCATATCTCGCATGATCTCTGGGTTGAAATTTAGAGTAGCTAATTGGTCTTTTCTGTCAGGTCTTAATAGCTCTAAGAGAGCAACAAACTTATCCTGTTCCCCTTGATGAGGGGTCGCACTAAGCAATATCATTGATTTTGTTCTATTTCGAAGTTTATTGGCTAAAGCAAAGCGTTCGGATGATTTTATCTGCATGCCGTATTGCTTGCGGCTCAGACGATGCCCTTCATCAAAAATTATTAAATCCCATGTTTCAGCAGCTAATATAAGGTCAATATGATTATCGTTTTTAAGCTTATCTATAGATCCAATGACATAATCATGTAGCTTCCACTTGCGAACCTCATCTATCTTAAAGTCTTCATCATATATTTCAAATTCTTCTAAATTAAATTTGTCATACATCTCTTCTTGCCACTGTTTAACTAATCCTGCGGGAGTAACTAAAAGTACTCTCTTAGCCAGACCTCTCTGTCTCAATGCATGTATTAGCATTCCTGTCTCAATAGTTTTTCCAAGCCCCACATCATCTGCAATCAGCCAGTTTAGGTTTCCCGAGGCTAGTATATGATGAACTAAGTTAATTTGATGCGGTAGAGGGTCTATATCAAGATGAGACAGAGATCCTGAGTTCTCGTTCCAGATTTCGATGGCATTTGCTAGAGTCCTAAGTCTTAACCGCTCTGCTTCTATATTGGATTTACTTATATCTCCTATAATATACCTATCCTTAGACTCTTTGATCCATACCAAATGCTGATAAGGCATCCATATCTTTCTTTCACTGTCTTTAAAATCAACTAAGAATTGCTCAAATCCTGCGAGTACTCGTTGTTGAATTATTAAACCTTGACCAAGTGATTGATGGCCTACATCAGGTGTTTTATCTATCACTACCATACCAACTCTAAGCCCTGAGGTTACATCATTCGCTGCACATTTGGTGATAGCACTACCTTCAGTAAACCAACGAACCGTTAATTCATTGCTTATATAGTCAGTTCAAAACAAA
>NZ_DJUD01000040.1:0-26221 GCF_002439405.1 Psychrobacter sp. UBA6291
CTGATAAAGGGTGGCTTTTTTTGTGGGGTATGAATGAGGATAAGGGGTTAAAAAAACATATAGTCAAGATATACTAAAAAAGCGACGGTATTGCTGATATCAATTTTTTGTAGCCTCTGTCTGCGCAGGCACAGCAAGCAAGAAAAATTGATATCAGCAGTGTGTGATGTATCTATATTACTTTTCACTCACTATAGTAGAAGAGTAGGGCAGACAAAAACCAATCTCACCTTATATGGGTTTATACATGTACCTTAAAAAGCGCTTATTATCTGCTCGGTGTCTATTGTAATTCTTAACCGAGCTTGCTATATTAACGCTGCGATTCATTAGCACCCTTTATGATTAATTTTTATATTTCTCATATAAGTGGTTTAAGAATGACGCTTAAGAACAGTCATATTAGCATCGCAGCAGAATTTTATTCCTAAATGCTTGCATTCTATGCTCAATATTGTATAATGCTGTCCTTTACACCCATAGGCGATTGGCTCAATTGGTAGAGCATCGGTCTCCAAAACCGAGGGTTGTAGGTTCGAGTCCTACATCGCCTGCCATCTTCTTATCATATCTTTGTCATACCCCACCATCTCCGAAGTGAGTTCTTTATGAGCAATAATCAAGATAACCTCGAGACTAAGTTATCTGATGCTAAGGCAGTGGCTGGTGGAATGCTGTCCAAAGATAAGCACGTTTCGGCGAATAATCAAACAACCGCTGTTGAAGTTGCTAAAACTGGTTCAGTTAAAGATGTGGTATTGTGGCTACTTGCCGCAGTAATTTTGATAGGAGCAACCTTAGTCAATCAATACTTACCAGGCTATTGGCAACCTGCCAATGATGTTTGGATGCGTATTGGTATCATCGTTGCTCTAGTTATTATTGCCTTGGTCTGCTTAGCGTTAACGCATCAAGGCCGCGCTTTTAAAATATTATTAAAAGATGCCGCCGTTGAGCTACGCCGAGTCACATGGCCTGGCAAAGATGAAACCTTTCAATACACATGGCAAACGATTGTCATGATTGCTATTGTGGGTTTTATGGTTTGGCTATTAGATAACTTTTTTAACTGGTTCGTTGGTATTTTTATTGGTTAATGACGCGTATTAGTGTCCATTAAACCAAATTTACTTATAACGACTTAACTTTACTGATCAGGAGCGTGATATGCGTTGGTATATTGTCCAAGCGTTTTCAGGATATGAAAAGCAAGTACAACGTTCATTAACTGATCGTATCAATCGTAGTGAATTTGCCGATTCATTCGGCGATGTTTTGGTACCTACCGAAGAAGTCGTTGAAATGAAAGACGGCAAAAAGCGTAAAAGTGAGCGTAAGTTCTTTCCAGGCTATGTATTGATTCAGATGGAAATGAACGACAACACGTGGCATATAGTCAAAGACTGCCCGCGTATTATGGGCTTTGTCGGTGGCACGCCTGAAACGCCAGCACCGATTACGCAAGTAGAAGCCGACCGTATTTTAAACCGTTTAAATCAGACTGAAGCTGACCCACGTCCGAAGACTCTATTTGAGCCAGGCGAAGAGTTGTTGGTTATCGATGGTCCATTTACTGACTTTAAAGGGTTGGTGGAAAAAGTGGATTATGAGAAGTCTAAACTGCATTTAACGGTAAACGTATTTAATCGCCCGACGCAAGTCGAGCTTGAGTTTAGTAAGGTTGAAAAACTAGACTAAACCTGTAAAACATTCATCAACCGGGGAGCTGTTAGTCAATGTACATACCACATTGATTTGGCGCTATTACCCATTTAGGAGAGTATCATGGCTAAGAAGATTGATGGTTACATCAAACTGCAAGTGCCTGCAGGTAAAGCAAATCCTTCACCACCGATTGGTCCAGCATTGGGTCAAAAAGGCGTGAATATCATGGCGTTCTGTAAAGAATTTAACGCTGCGACCTCAAACCAAGAGCCGGGTCTACCGATTCCTACTGAGATCACCGTATACAGCGATAAATCTTTTACCTTCATCATGAAGTCACCACCAGCGGCATACTTACTACGTAAGGCTGCTGGCATCGCTAAAGGTTCTGGTACACCTAACACCGCTAAAGTCGGTAAAGTTGACCGTGCACAATTAGAAGAAATCGTTAAGACTAAAGATGCAGACTTAACCGCTGCTGGTCTTGATGCTGCTGTCCGTACTATCGCTGGTACTGCACGTTCAATGGGTATTACCGTGGAGGGTGTGTAAATGAGTAAACTTACTAAGCGTCAAAAGCTAATCGCTGAGCGCGTTGAAAACGAAAAATTATACACTCTTGAAGAAGCCGTTCAAATCCTAAACGATTTGCCAGCCCTTAAATTTAAAGAGTCTATCGATATCGCAGTAAACTTGGGCGTTGACCCACGTAAATCTGATCAAGTCGTTCGTGGTGCTACCAACCTACCTGCGGGTACTGGTAAAACCAAACGCGTTGCTGTATTTGCTCAAGGCGCTGCTGCTGAAGCCGCTAAAGAAGCTGGTGCTGACATCGTTGGTTTTGAAGACCTAGCTGAGCAAATCAAAGCCGGTAACATGGACTTTGACGTGGTTATCGCAGCACCTGATGCCATGCGTGTGGTTGGTCAATTGGGTACTATCTTAGGTCCACGTGGCCTAATGCCTAACCCAAAAGTTGGTACGGTAACGCCTAACGTTGCTGAAGCTGTGACTAATGCGAAAGCGGGTCAAGCACAGTACCGGGTTGATAAAGCGGGTATTATCCATACCACGATCGGTCAAGTTGGCTTTACTGCTGAGCAAGTTATGCAAAACGCTCAAGCATTGCTATCTGATCTTAAACGCGCTAAACCTGCGACGTCTAAAGGTACTTTCATTAAGAAAATTACCTTGTCTAGCACTATGGGTCCAGGCATCTCAATTGATCCTGTTCCATATCGCGTTGCCAAATAATTTTTCTATATAAAAACTGCTCTTTATTCAACTATTTTGAATAAAGAGCCCATATTGTTTTAAAGAATTAGGTCAGCGTAGCAAACGCTCCGCTGTCTAAGACCGTAGGTAGAAAGCGGTTTATGATTACTTGTGATGGTAAGCTGCTTTTGTTAATCGACGACAGGTGAAAATCTTAGTTGTCCTACGCAGACGGTGACCCACCCAGTTGTTGATAAGAGCCAATAGATTGGTATTTATACCAAATTATTACTCGATGTCAGTCTGATAACGGTGCCGTAATCAGTCGTTATGAATGAACTCTTTATGGGGTTTATAAATAACGTGTCGTATCAAGTCAGTCGTCGTAAGTTATTTACATTGTCCAAAACTTTGGTTTTAGAATATTAAATAATGAGCGGATTGATAAGATTAAAGGAGTCAACTTATGGCATTAACGCTAGAGCAAAAACAACAAGTTGTGGCTGAAGTGTCTGAAGTTGCTGCTAATGCTTACTCAGCAGTAGCTGCCGAATATCACGGTATTGGTGTTGCAAAGCTTACTCAGCTGCGCGAACAAGCTCGTGATAAAGGTGTCGTTTTGAAAGTGGTAAAAAATACCCTAGCAAAACGCGCTTTTGAAGGCACTAAGTTTGAGAGCATGTCAGACCGTATGACTGGTCCACTACTTTTGGCTTTCTCTATGGAAGATTTGGGATCTGCTGCTCGAGTCGTTTTCGACTTCAGCAAAGATAACAAAGCTTTAGAGACCAAATTGGTATCAGTCGGTGGTGAAGTTTATGGTCCAGAAGAGCTAGAGCGCGTATCGAAGCTACCAACTCGCGACGAAGCAATCTCTATCCTAATGGCTACTATGAACGCACCAGTGACCAAGCTTGTCCAGACTATGAACGCAGTTCCTGGCAAGTTCGTTCGCACGGTAGCGGCAATCAAAGACGCAAAAGAAGCTGCTTAATTGCTTGTTTTAACGTAACTTTGACATCGCCGATTGCACTGCATTGCCAACCCTATTTAAACATTTGGCAAGCAATCCAAGCGATATTAAAACCAACTAAATTTTATCAGATAACGGAGAGTTCTCATGGCACTATCTAAAGATGATGTGTTAAACGCAATCGCTGAAATGTCAGTAATGGATATCGTTGAGTTAATCAGCGACATGGAAGAAAAATTCGGCGTAACTGCTGCTGTTGCCGCTGCTGCACCTGCTGCTGCTGGTCCTGCTGCTGCCGCTGCTGAAGAAAAAGACGAGTTTGACGTTGTTCTTGCCAGCTTTGGCGAGAAGAAAGTTGGCGTCATTAAAGCAGTTCGCGAAGCGACTGGCCTTGGCTTGAAAGAAGCGAAAGATTTGGTTGAAAGCGCTCCAGCTCCAATCAAAGAAGGCGTAAACAAAGCTGAAGCTGAAGAGTTGAAAAAGAAACTTGAAGAAGCTGGTGCAACTATTGAACTAAAATAAGTTCAACTGCTGTACAAAAAAAGCTGGTAATGCCTTGCATTATCAGCTTTTTTTTATTATAATCCGTAGCTTGACCTTTTGTGTCTGCCAACATACGTATGCAACATCACGGTGGATACCCATCAAAAGGACAGACGATATACATGCAAGCACACTTAATAGTTATTGAAATCAGTTAACGAGCTAAACGTCGATCGATGTTTGGCGTTTTTTTGTGTCTGCATGCTTTTCATTAACACTATAATTTATACTGATTCTAAAAGTCACTGCTTTATAATAAGTCACTGTTTCAAAATTTATAGTTATCTCAGATTTTTAATCTAAATGCTGTTCATTAAGTCATCTGGTAAGGTTTTACTGTCAGTATATGCACTGGTAGACGGTAGATATCAGCGACGATATTACTTATGATAGCAGATGATGAGTAGGTTTTTAAAAGAGAAGTAGCAATAGTACTTTAAGTGAATTTACAAAGAGAATCAATAGTATCTAAATGCCAGTTATTGGTCTTAGATACGGTGCAGTGGTTACTCGTAAGTACTACAAAGTTAAAAGGTGCAAGGCATTGAAATTTTTAGTGTTAGCACTCATATAGGCATGCTTAGATGCCGATTTACGCTTAAATAAACTGGATTAATTATGCACTATACGCGTGAATTAATCAGCAGTCATTAAATGAGCATGAATATCCGTTTTATATTATCGTTTACGTTGCCAAGTTTGCATGATATTCATATTAAATAGTATTGATGCAAGTCGGCCGCGCTTTCAATTTGTTTCCACGTTTACTGTAAGGACTCTCGATGGCATATTCTTATACTGAAAAAAAGCGTATTCGCAAAAGTTTTGCTGAATTGCCTACTGTGATGGACATTCCCTATTTGTTGTCTATCCAAGTAGATTCTTATGAGCAATTTTTGCAAGAGCATAAAAAGCCAAAAGCTCGTGAGAATACTGGTTTACAAGCTGCGTTTTCTTCTATTTTTCCAATTGAGAGTCACTCTGGTAACGCAGAGCTACAATTCGTTGAATATTATTTAGGCACGCCTGAGTTTGATGAGCGTGAGTGTATCTTACGTGGTTCGACCTTTGCGGCGCCAATGCGCGTTAAAATCCGCCTGATTATTAAAGATAAAGACAGCAAAGACAAAGACAGCAAAGCGGCGATTAAAGACATCCGTGAGCAAAGTGTCTATATGGGCGAGATGCCACTAATGACTGCTAACGGTACTTTTATTATCAATGGTACTGAGCGTGTGATCGTATCACAGCTACATCGCTCACCAGGTGTGTTCTTTGACCATGATAAAGGTAAGTCGCATTCAAGTGGTAAGGTGCTTTACAACGCCCGTATCATTCCTTACCGTGGTTCTTGGTTAGACTTTGAATTTGATGCCAAAGATTTGGTTTTCGCTCGTATTGACCGTCGCCGTAAATTACTTGCGTCTATTATTCTACGCGCGCTTGGTCTGACTACCTCTGAAATCTTAGATTTGTTCTTTGATAAAGTAAAAGTATATAAAGGCGAAGAGCAGTTTGAGATCGATTTGGTTGCTGATCGTCTGCGTGGCGAGATGGCACAGTTTGATATCGTATCACCAGAAGGTGAGGTAATCGTCGAGCAGGGTAAACGTATCAACGCCCGCCGTATCCGTCAGCTTGAAGAAGCGGGTATGACCAAAATTGCGATTCCTGATGAGTATTTATACGAGCGCATTTTGGCCGAAGACATCGTTGTCAATGATGAAGTGATTGCGCGTGCCAATACGCTTATTGATCATGAATTATTGGTTAAGTTAAGCTCGTATGAAGCCAGTGATTCTATCAAAGAATTCAACATTCTATTTACCAACGATATCGATCAAGGCAGTTATATTGCCGATACGCTACGCGCCGATAGCACCTCAAGCCGTGAAGAAGCCTTGATTGAAATTTATAAGGTCATGCGCCCAGGTGAGCCACCAACGGTTGAGACTGCTGAAAAACTGTTTGAAAGCATGTTCTTTAACGCCGATCGTTATGACTTATCAAACGTCGGCCGCATGAAGTTTAACCGTCGTTTGGGTCTAGAGTTTGAAGACACTGACGATGCTGATGTACAGCGTGCGCGTAGTGTTTTGACTAATGATGATATTGTCAATGTCCTAAAAGAATTGATTGAAATTCGTAATGGTCGCGGCGAAGTCGATGATATCGACCATTTAGGTAACCGCCGTATTCGTTCGGTTGGTGAGATGGCTGAAAACCAGTTCCGCGTGGGTCTGGTTCGTGTTGAGCGTGCGGTAAAAGAGCGCCTATCATCAGCGGAATCTGATAACTTGTCACCACAAGATTTGATTAACTCGAAGCCTGTAGCGGCAGCAGTGAAAGAATTCTTTGGTTCAAGCCAGTTGTCACAGTTTATGGATCAGAACAATCCATTGTCGGAAGTGACGCATAAACGCCGTGTATCAGCGTTAGGACCGGGCGGTTTGACCCGTGAACGTGCAGGCTTTGAAGTACGTGACGTTCACGATACCCATTATGGCCGTGTCTGTCCGATTGAAACACCTGAAGGTCCAAACATTGGTTTGATTAACTCGCTAGCAACCTTTGCTAAAACCAACAGCTTTGGCTTCCTAGAAACGCCATATCGCCGTGTGGTTGATGGTAAAGTAACGGATCAAATCGAATACTTGTCAGCGATTGAAGAAGTCGGTACGGTCATTGCTCAGGCGGATTCACCAGTAACGGCAGAAGGCGCGCTATCTGATGAAATGGTCAGTGTGCGTAGCTATGGTGAGTTTGTGCGTATGCCGCCAGAAAAAGTGACGCATATGGATGTGTCGCCAAGTCAGGTGGTATCGGTTGCCGCCGGTTTGATTCCGTTCCTAGAGCATGATGATGCTAACCGAGCGCTTATGGGCTCGAACATGCAACGTCAGGCCGTTCCTACGCTACGTGCTGATAAGCCGTTAGTTGGTACTGGCATGGAGCGTCACGTTGCTCGTGACTCTGGTGTTTGTGTGATCGCGAAGCGTGGTGGTGTGATCGAAGACGTTGATGCGTCGCGTATCGTCGTGCGTGTCAATGAAGATGAAATGGTCGCTGGTGAAGCGGGTATTGATATCTACAACTTGATCAAATATACGCGCTCAAACCAAAACACTTGTATTAACCAACGTATTATCGTTAACCAAGGTGATGAAATTGCTTTTGGTGATATTTTAGCCGATGGTCCATCAACGGATCTTGGGGAGTTAGCGTTAGGTCAGAATATTCGTATTGCCTTTATGCCTTGGAATGGTTACAACTTCGAAGATTCGATTTTGTTATCTGAAAAAGTGGTCAAAGAAGATCGTTTCACCACCATTCATATCCAAGAATTAACTTGTGTGGCACGTGATACTAAGCTTGGCACCGAAGAGATTACTGCCGATATTCCAAACGTTGGTGAAGCGGCGTTATCAAGCCTTGATGAAGCAGGTATCGTTTATATCGGTGCTGAAGTTGATGCTGGTGATATCTTAGTTGGTAAAGTCACGCCAAAAGGTGAGACGCAATTGACGCCAGAAGAAAAACTGCTCAGAGCGATCTTTGGTGAAAAAGCGGCTGATGTGAAAGACACCTCATTACGTGTACCTACATCAAGCAAAGGTACGGTCATTGACGTACAAGTCTTTACTCGTGATGGCGTTGAAAAAGATGCGCGAGCCAAAGCGATTGAAAAATCACAGCTTGATAGCTATCGTAAAGATTTAAAAGAAGAGCTACGCATCTTTGAAGAAGCGGCTCGTGGCCGTATCGCAAGCTTGCTTGACGGTCAAAAAGTCAGTGGCGGTTCTGGTTTAAAAGCCGGTACCGTTATGGCCTTGGCTGACATGAAAGAGATGAGCCTTGAAACCTTATTAGATATTCAGCCGGTTGAAGAAGAAATCTCTGAGCGTCTGACCCAAATCGCTGATTACTTGGTCGATAAGCAAAAAGACATCGATGTGAAATTTGCTGAGAAAAAACGCAAATTGACCGCTGGTGATGATTTACAGCATGGCGTACAAAAAATCGTTAAAGTATATCTAGCGGTTAAACGCCGTATCCAGCCTGGTGATAAAATGGCCGGTCGTCATGGTAACAAAGGTGTGGTATCGCGCATTATGCCGGTTGAAGACATGCCTTATGATGAACATGGTAATACCGTTGACATCGTCTTGAACCCACTTGGTGTACCATCGCGTATGAACATCGGTCAGGTACTAGAGACGCATTTGGGTATGGCAGCGAAAGGTCTCGGCGAAAAGATTGACGGTATGCTCAAAGCCCAAGCCGCGATTAAAGATTTGCGTGATTTCTTAGATAAAATCTATAACAAGGTAGGCGGTGAGAGCGTTGATCTTGATAGCTTAAGTGATGATGACATCATGGCGCTGGCGGACAACTTACGTGACGGTGTACCAATGGGTACCGCAGTATTTGATGGTGCTCATGAGTATCAAGTCAAAGAATTGCTTGAGCTTGCGGGAATGGATCGTGATGGTCAGCAGACCTTGTATGATGGTCGTACGGGTCAGAAGTTTGACCGTAAAGTAACCGTTGGCTATATGTATATGCTCAAACTTAACCACTTGGTTGATGACAAGATGCATGCGCGTTCTACCGGTTCTTACTCGCTTGTGACGCAGCAGCCACTTGGCGGTAAAGCGCAGTTCGGTGGTCAGCGCTTCGGTGAGATGGAAGTTTGGGCCCTAGAAGCCTATGGCGCGACTTATACCTTGCAAGAGATGCTAACGGTGAAGTCGGATGACGTTGAAGGCCGTACACGTATGTACAAAAACATCGTCGATGGTGAACAATATATGGATCCAGGTATGCCTGAATCATTTAACGTATTGACCAAAGAAATCAAATCACTGGGTATTAATATTGAGTTAAAACAAAGCAACTAAAACCAACGCAGGCAAAATTGCTGTTTAACTTAGTTGTCCACTAAAGGCAGTCTGCTTTATTGCTGCTGCTTTTAGTGATTTGTCTCAACCCTATTCATTGCCTTCATTCATCTTAGCCGCGCTCATAGTACGCTGTCAGATGATTATAAAGATAACGGAGAAGCAACTTGAAAGATTTACTCGATATCATGCAAAGCCCTACCGGCAACGGTAACCATGAATTTGACAGTATTCAAATTACGTTGGCCTCACCTGATGTGATCAAATCATGGTCACATGGTGAAGTTAAAAAACCAGAAACGATTAACTATCGTACCTTTAAGCCTGAGCGTGATGGTCTGTTCTGTGCCAAAATCTTTGGCCCCGTAAAAGACTTTGAATGTTTATGCGGTAAATACAAGCGCCGTAAGTTCCAAGGCGTTATCTGTGAAAAATGTGGCGTTGAAGTCACTACTGCGAAAGTACGTCGCGACCGTATGGGTCATATCGACCTAGCGAGTCCTGTTGCGCATATTTGGTTCTTAAAATCATTACCAAGCCGCATTGGTCTTTTGCTAGATATGACGCTTCGTGATATCGAACGCGTCCTATATTTTGAAAGCTATATCGTCACCGAGCCTGGTCTGACTTCTTTAGAGAAGTATCAGCTGCTTGATGATGAAGATTATTATAAAGCGCTTGAAGAGTTTGGCGATGAGTTCACGGCCAAAATGGGTGCTGAAGCGGTTCAAGATTTATTAAAAGACATCGATTTAGATATCGAGATTGATGAGCTGCGTGAAGCCATTCCGCAAACGGGTTCTGAAACCAAGCTTAAAAAGATGTCTAAGCGTCTTAAATTATTAGAAGCATTCCGTGATTCTAATAACAAGCCTGAGTGGATGGTAATGAATATCTTACCAGTACTACCACCAGATTTGCGCCCGCTAGTACCGCTAGAAGGCGGCCGTTTTGCGACATCAGATCTAAACGATTTATATCGCCGCGTGATCAACCGTAACAACCGTCTAAAGCGTCTATTAGAGCTAAGTGCGCCTGATATCATCGTACGTAACGAAAAACGTATGTTGCAAGAGTCAGTCGATGCCTTGCTTGATAACGGTCGCCGTGGTCGTGCGATTACCGGTAGTAATAAGCGCCCATTGAAATCTTTGGCAGATATGATCAAAGGTAAGCAAGGTCGTTTCCGTCAGAACTTACTTGGTAAGCGTGTTGACTACTCTGGTCGTTCGGTCATCGTTGTAGGTCCGACCCTGCGTCTACATCAGTGTGGTCTACCAAAGAAAATGGCACTTGAGCTATTCAAGCCATTTACTTATAACAAACTATTGTCTCATGGTTTAGCGACAACGATTAAAGCCGCTAAAAAGATGGTCGAGCGTGAAGAGCCACAAGTGTGGGATATGCTGGCCATGGTTATCCGTGAGCATCCAGTACTACTGAACCGTGCGCCGACGCTTCACCGTTTGGGTCTACAAGCATTTGAGCCAGTATTGATTGAAGGTAAAGCGATTCAGCTGCACCCTCTCGTTTGTACCGCGTTCAACGCTGACTTTGACGGTGACCAAATGGCGGTACACGTGCCATTGACCCTAGAAGCACAGCTTGAATCACGTGCGCTTATGATGTCGACCAACAATATCTTGTCGCCTGCCAACGGTGATCCAATCATCGTACCGTCACAGGACGTTGTACTTGGTTTGTATTACATCAGCCGTTCGTCAATCAATGCCAAAGGCGAGGGCATGATCTTTGCCACCGTTAATGAAGCATTGCGTGCGATTGGTTCAAACGATTTGCATGTTAACGCTAAGATTAAAGTGCGTGTGACGGAAACTCATGTCAACGACGAAGGTAATGAGACCAAAGAAGTCAAGATGCAAGATACCGTTGCTGGCCGTCTACTTATCTGGAATATCATGCCTAAAGGTATGACGTTTGATGAGTGTAACCAAGAGATGACCAAGAAAAATATCTCTAAGTTGATCAACTCTTGCTACCGTAAAGTTGGCGTGAAAGAAAGTGTTATGTTCGCTGACCAATTGATGTACCTTGGTTTTGCACAAGCAACCTTATCTGGCGTGTCTATCGGTATCGATGACATGGTCATTCCACCGCTGAAAAAACAAATCATCGAAACCGCTGAAGCAGAAGTTCGCGAAATTGAAGATCAATTCGAGCAAGGTTTTGTGACCGCGGGTGAGCGTTATAATAAAGTCGTCGATATCTGGTCGCGTACCAATGATAAAGTCGCTAAAGCGATGATGGATAACTTGGCAACTGATAAAGTTATCAATGCCAAAGGTGAAGAAGACGAGCAGAAATCGTTCAACTCTATCTTTATCATGTCGGATTCTGGTGCTCGTGGTAGTGCCGCTCAGATTCGTCAGTTGGCAGGTATGCGTGGTTTGATGGCAAAACCGGATGGCTCAATTATTGAGACGCCGATTAAAGCCAACTTCCGCGAAGGTCTGACCGTACTGCAGTACTTTATTTCAACGCACGGTGCGCGTAAAGGTCTTGCCGATACCGCTCTAAAAACTGCGAACTCAGGTTACTTGACGCGCCGTTTGGTTGACGTAGCGCAAGATTTGGTTATCACTAGCGAAGATTGTGGTACTGAGGAAGGCTTGCTCATGAAGCCGCACATTCAAGGTGGCGAAATCATCGAGAAGCTCGGTGAGCTAGTCCTTGGTCGTGTGACCGCGCGTGATGTTACTTACAACGATGATGCGTCAAAAGTCTTGATTCCAGCAGGTACCTTGATCGATGAGTATTGGGTAAATGTTCTTGATAACAACGCGATTGATGATATCTGGGTACGTTCGGTCATCACGTGTGATATTGAGCATGGCGTTTGTTCACAGTGTTACGGTCGTGACCTTGCTCGTGGACACAAAGTCAATATCGGCGAGTCAGTCGGTGTTATGGCAGCGCAGTCTATCGGTGAACCGGGTACTCAGTTAACCATGCGTACGTTCCACGTTGGTGGGGCCGCAAGTTCTGCTTCTGTAGACAATAGCATCTCGGCACGTAATGCGGGTCAAGTGCACTTTGAGAACATGAAAACGGTACAACATACCGATGGCCATTTGGTTATCGTATCGCGTTCAGCAGAATTGGCATTGACCGATGAGCTTGGCCGTGAGCGTGAGCGCTATAAAGTACCTTATGGTTCTAGCGTTCTTGTGAAAAACGAAGAGCAGGTCGAAGGTGGTCAAACCATCGCTAAATGGGATCCGCACACGCACCCAATTATCACAGAGTTCGCCGGTACCGCACGCTTTAGTGATATTGTTGATGGTTCGACAGCAACGGTTAAAGTTGATGATGCCACTGGTATGAGCTCGTTTGAAATCCTAGCGACTCGTGACCGTTCAAGTTCAGCCAAAGACTTACGTCCAGCGATTATCTTGAACACTGACGAAGGTAAAGAAGTGGTTTACTTCTTACCAGCTGAAACGATTATTCGTGTCAGCGATGGTGAGAAGGTTGCTGCAGGTTCTATCTTGGGCCGTGTACCACAAGCGTCTTCAGGAACCAAAGATATTACCGGTGGTCTACCACGAGTTGCTGACTTATTTGAAGCGCGTCGTCCGAAAGATCATGCCATCATGGCGGAAATGACCGGTGTCGTCAGCTTCGGCAAAGAGACCAAAGGTAAAAATCGCTTCATTATTACCAATGAAGATGGTGAAGTCCATGAAGAGCTAATCCCAAAATGGCGTCAAATCAACGTCTTTGAAAACGAGACGGTTGCTCGTGGTGAGATTATCGCTGATGGTCCACAAAACCCGCACGATATCCTACGTCTGAAAGGACAAACTGCGCTTGCTGATTATATCGTAAACGAAGTACAGGACGTTTATCGCTTGCAGGGCGTGAAAATCAACGACAAGCACATCGAAGTTATCATTCGTCAGATGCTGCGTAAAGTTGAAGTCACGGACGGTGGTGATTCAAGCTACTTCAAAGGCGATCAGGTTGAGTACGCTGATGTTAAAGCGTTGAATGCGAAACTGGAAGCGGAAGATAAATTCCCAGTTAAGTATGAGCGTCAATTGCTTGGTATTACCAAAGCAAGTCTGGCAACAGAAAGCTTTATCTCAGCGGCATCGTTCCAGGAGACAACTCGTGTCCTAACGGCAGCAGCTGTGACAGGTAAAGTCGATGAGCTACGCGGTCTAAAAGAGAACGTGGTGGTTGGTCGCTTGATTCCTGCTGGTACTGGTCTTGCTTATCATAAAGCCCGCAAAGAAAAAGCGGAGCAAAAACTGCAAGATAATGATTTGAATGCAGCGTTTGATATGTCTGCTAGTACCGATAGTACAGACTTTGCAAGCTTTGATGAAGCCTTTGCTCAAGAGCTTAACCAAGGTAATCATTAATCTAGATAACCTTTAGTTATTTTTCTCAATAAAAAAGCCAGCCTCAGTCGCTGGCTTTTTTATGGCTTTAAGAAAATAAATCAGGTAAATTATTTTCTTAGACAGTCACTTAAGAGAATCGTACATTGTCATACAGAGGCTTTTTAAATTATTATTAATAGATTTTGAGCGCGTTATAGAATGATATGACATTTTCAATGACGGTAGCCAATTAAACGATTCACTTCACTCAATTAACTCATAAACACATAAGGATAAGCGCATGGCAGGTAAGACTCGCGTTGCTAAATACCAAGCTGATCGCACCAATCAAAAATTATATTTTTGTCGTTTGGCCTGTCAAGCAGCTGCTAATACGAGCGATAAACAACTATACCAAGCGCACTGTGAAACCGCTATTTTTCATTTATACGGCGCCTATCTTGCTTTTATACAAGAGCTTGGTAATTTTTATGGTTTAACGATAACCGCGCCAACCTTAGCAGACATTGAAGAAGCATTAGGCGCCCGCACGCAAGTATCGCCTGAAGTACAGCGCTTAGAGCAACTTTTACAGCAAGGTTTTTTGGCTGATATAGAGCGCGCCTATCAGCGTTGTTTATATCCAGTGTTACCTGAGAATGTAATAGATGATAAGGTAATAAATGACAAGGCAGGTCGCGGCACAGCAGCACCCGATCTGATTGTTAATGTCGTTACCTTATCAAATCAGTGGCTGCCAGATGAGGCGACCGTACGCGAATGGCGTCAGCAATTATTAGAGCTGATCGAACAACTGCGCGCCGGTATGGTTGAGTTTTAAATAACCTCTAGGCTTTTATACTCTGTTTAAGTAATAGGCTTTATTTTTATAAATAAGTGTTAATAAAAAAGGTCTGGCACAGTGAAATTGTGCCAGACCTTTTCTTTACATCTACACTAAAACTGCCACTTATTTATTCGGGCATCGGTGGCATACGCTCAACCGGCGTGGCTGATAAAGGTTTGTTTTGGGAATTACCGTTATCTGTACGACTTGGTTTTGGTTTTTCAGGAGCGGGTCGATTTTGAATCTGCTCTTCAGCTGACTCAGGAGCAGGTGGCTTACGTTGTTGGGTAGTGGTTTTGACTGGCTTTGCTGATTTGCCATCGTCGGTATCTTCATCTTCAAGCTCAGCTGCGCCTTCGTCCATCATTTCTATGATAGTCTGCTTCTGCTTTTTAGATTTGGCACGGTTATTGATAGCCACCCATTGATGAGGGGTGTTCTTTAACTGGGCTTTCATAAAGTCCATCCAAACAGGCAGCGCTGCCACGCCACCATATTCACGGCGTCCAAGCGTTGATGGCTGATCAAAGCCCATCCAAACGACAGTAGCATTGGTAGGATGGAACCCTGCAAACCATGCATCTTTTGCTTCATTCGTCGTTCCGGTTTTGCCACCAATGTCATCGCGTCCCGACGCTTTTGCCCTCACAGCCGTACCGCGCTGGATAACGTCGCGTAGAATATCGGCCATCTCAAAAGCCACTCGCGGTTTCAAAATACGCGGCGCTTGCTCAGCACGTACATACTGCAAAACTGGCGCTTTTAGGCGATCCGAATCTGGACTTGCATCATAAACCTCTACATTAAGTGCTTTGCTATCTTTTACTGGACTGTCTTCTGTAGCATCAGAATCTGCACTATTTTCAGCTTTAATATCGTTCTCTGATTCTTTTGACGCCTTATTTTCTTCTTCTACTTTTGCTTCATAATCTTCGATAAGTTTTTTGTTGAGGTCGTCGAGCTGTTCATTAAAACATAAAGCGCATGCTTGTTGCGGGTTGGCTTGAAACAGCAGCTTATTATTATAATTATAAATTTGGTCGATAAAATAAGGCTGAATACGATGACCGCCATTGGCAAAGGTGGCATAAGCCGTCGCCATTTGTAATGGGGTAGCTTGACCTGTGCCCAATGCTAACGACAAAGTGGTAGGCAGCTTTTCTTTATCGAGTCCAAACTCATCTAATAAATTACGTGCATCGGAGATACCAATGGCTTGTAGCAAGCGAATAGACACTAAGTTACGTGATAAATAAAGTCCACGGCGCAAGGTAATATCGCCTAAAAAACGTTGGTCAGAGTTTTTAGGTTTCCAGTCGCCTACTTGAATCGGACGGTCTGAAACAATACTATCTGGGCGGTAGCCTTTTTCTAGGGCCGCGGTATAAACCAGTGGTTTAATCGTTGAGCCGGGCTGGCGCCAGCCTTGTAGGGCGCGGTTAAATTTACTGTGATTGAAATCAAAACCGCCAACCAAGGCTCGTACCGCGCCTGTTTCAGGGTTTAAGGAAACCAAACTGCCTTGTACGTCTGGTATTTGACTCAATTGCCAACTGCCATTAGCGGCTGGTATCAAGCGCACGATGTCATTTTTACTAACAATCTGGCTGGCATTACTCGGAAAATAGCCAATACGGTCGGCAGAAATATATTTACGTGCCCAGCTCATGCCAGACCAGTTGACGGTGACGTTTTCACCGGACTGCAGGATTGCTTCAAAACTGCGCGAGTTAACCTTAGTGACTTTCGCCGGCGACATACTGCTATAACGACGGAATTTTTCCAGCGGTTCACCGTTTGCTTCTGGACCGCGCCAACCATGACGATGCTCGTAGGCCACAAGCCCCGTCAATATTGCCTTTTCTGCTGCTTTTTGCGCTTCACTATCAACAGTCAAACGCACGCGCCAACCGCCATTCATGACTTGTTCGCCATAGCGCTCGACCAAGGCAGAACGTGTCATCTCTGCCAAATACGGCATGTTCATATCAAGCTTTTCTTGATACAGGTTGATACCGATAGGGGCGTTGATGGCTTCGTCGTGCTGCGCCTTAGTGATATAACCAAGCTCATGCATACGGCCGATAATCCAGTTGCGGCGGGTGAGCGCACGACTAGGATTGGCGACAGGATTGTATTTAGAAGGGGCTTTTGGCAAACCTGCAAGCATAGCCATCTCGGCCACCGTCAGGTTATCAAGTGATTTACTATAGTATTTCTTGGCAGCAGCACGGATACCGTAAGCGCCTTCGCCTAGATAGATTTTATTGACATATAAAGTAAGAATGTCGTTTTTACTGAGCTCATCTTCTATTTTACGGGCCAAAAACAGCTCTGTTAATTTACGATTTAATGTACGTTCCGGGCTTAAGAAATAGTTTTTAGCGACCTGCATAGTGATGGTAGAGCCGCCGGTTTGACTTTCATCGTCGGTTACCACTTCGGTCACAGCGCGACCAAGTCCTTTAATGCTGATACCGCTATGCTGAAAAAATGTTGCATCTTCTGCCGCCAAAAAGGCATGGGTTAAGCCTTCAGGGATTTCGTCAAACGTAACCGGCAACGATAGACGATTGCCATACTGGCCAATTAGCTTATCGTCACTACTATAAATCTGTAAAGGCATCTCAAGATTGGCGGTTTTAATCTCTTGGGTACTGGGCAAGGTTGGCGCTAAATACATCGCCATACCATAAAAACCAATCGGTACAGCAAGCGCTAAAATAAGCGCTAACGCTAAGCAGGCAATGAAAAGCCCCACCAAAAAGTGAATGAGACGAGCGGTAGCATTTTTTTTGGTCATAATCAGGCTTATCAATTAAAATTTGCAACAGGTAGGAGATTATACCTTGAACAAAATAGGCAAGTAATAATAAATGTGTAATTGTGCCTTAATAGGTAATTTAAATGCTTGAATCTATCTATTAAGTAAAGTATTGTACTAAATTATTACAAATAACTATCAGAATGTACACTTAATATAAGGTATAGAGTTCGTGAGGCTATTTACTTCTAAAAGTCGGCATTTGATTGGCGTGGATATTTGCGCCACGTCAGTAAAGCTGGTCGACATTCAGCGCCAACAAGGTATCTTTCATTTAAAGTCTTACGGTATCGAAGCGCTACCAGAAGGCGTAGTCGTCGACAAACTCATCGTAGACACTGAAGCAGTGGGTAGTACTATAACAAGCCTAGCAAGGCGTTGCCAAGCTGCGGGCAGTAGTGCGGCAACTGCTGTATCAGGTTCTGCTGTGATTACCAAAATTATTGATATGGATATGGTGCTTAACGATGTGGAGCGTGAAGCACAGATTCGTTTGGATGCCGATCAATATATTCCTTATCCATTAGAAGATGTAAATTTAGATTTTGAAGTACTAGGGCCGTCACTGATAAACGATGATATGGTGCAAGTGCTCCTAGCGGCGTCGCGTTCAGAAAACGTCGACCAAAGAGTCGATGCGCTTACTTTTGGCGGTTTACAAACCAAAGTGATGGATATCGAATCGCATGCCATTGAGCGTGCTTTTGGATTAATGGCAGATAACTTGCCAAATGTACCAGACTTGGTCGCTTTAGTCGATATTGGTCATAATCAAACTACATTATATATTGCTAAAAATGGTGAGTTTATATATAGTCGTGAACAATTATTTGGTGGTGCTCAGCTCACTGATGCGATTCAAAACCGTTATGGACTATCTGCTGAAGAAGCAACCATTAGCAAACGTGAACGCACTTTACCTGATGATTACTATCCTGAGGTTTTGACACCGTTTATCGAAAATACCATCCAGCAAATTACGCGCTCATTACAGTTTTACTTCTCATCTAGCCAATACAGCAGTATTGATCATGTCGTGCTAGCGGGTGGTAGCAGCTCTATTGCAGGGCTTGCCGGTATGGCGCAGCAACGATTGGGTGTCCCTGTCACTATCGCAAATCCGTTCATCAACATGACCATCGCTCCGCACATTGACAATGAGCAACTGGCGATTGATGCACCAAGCTTAATGGCCGCGTGCGGTCTTGCGTTAAGGAGCTTCGACTAATGGCTCGTATTAACTTATTGCCCTGGCGGCAAGAAGAGCGCGAACGCCGCAATAAAGAATTTATCACTTTGGTGGCTGCAGTAACTTTGTTAACTCTATTAGCGGCATTCGCCTCATGGAGCTATTTTAATAATGAACTCGATGAGCAATTGGATGCCAATGCACTGATTGAACAAGAAAACGTTCGCTTAGATAAAGCTTTGGTTGAGATTGATAGTTTAGAGCAGCGCCGTGAAGATATTATCTCACGCATGCAGGTTATCCAAGATTTACAAGGACGACGCCCGGTTCCAGTCCGTATATGGGATGATCTTGCCAAAGCAATACCGCCCGCGCTGTATTTAACCAATTTAAAACGCGAAGGCGATGTACTGACGTTAACAGGTCTTGCTGACAATCCAAACGTCGTCTCTAGCTTGATTCGTAATTTAGATAGCAGTAAATGGATGGGCAATTCAGCGGTAAGCAATATTCAGCAGAATATCAGCGCTTATCAAGCCGCGCCCGCCTTAGAAAATACGGTAACCACTGGAGAGCAGTCGCGCCCGGTTTATCCTGAAGACAGCTATGTTCAGTTTGTTGTCACGACTAAAGTACAGTCAGAAACAGCAGAAGAGATTGAGGCTAACGCTGCGTCTGGAGGTGAGTTATGAAACTGATTCGAAAAAAGAGCTTGGTTAAAACCAAGAAAGAGGCGCTAAGTACAAAAAAGCAGTTTGACTTAAATGAGTTTCGCCGCAGTTTCGAATCATTAGACAGCGAAAACTACGGCAGCTGGCCGCTTCCTGTCAAAGTCACCGTGATTGGATTTATTATTGCTTTGATTGCAGCACTATCTTGGGCGCTGCCAATCAGCAGCAAAATTGATGAAATTAATGCGGCTGAAAGTCAGCAGCAAACTTTACTTGATAGCTACCGCGAAAAAGAATCGCGTGCACGTCATTTAAAAGCCTATCAAGCGCAAGTGATTCAAATGGAAACTGAGTTTAATACTTTACTCGATCAACTCCCAAAAGATACCCGCGTATCAGAGCTGGTCGAAGGTATCAATATGACGGGCGTTGGCAGTAACATTCGTTTTCAAGATATCTCTGTTGAGCCTGAAATTGAAAATGAGTTTTTTATTGAGCAGCCTATTCGTATCGCCGCCTTAGGAGAATACCATCAGTTTGGTAGCTTTATCAGTGGTCTTGCTGCCTTGCCACGTATTATTACCATGCATGATTTTGAAGTCAGTAATCCACAGCCAACTCTAGATGTATTGCCTGAGCTCAATCTTGTGCTACAAACCAAAACCTATCGCTCAAAAGAAGCCGCTCCTGAAGGTGAAGAAACCACTGCACCAGATGCTGCTACTGATGCTGCAGGAGGCAACTAATGCGTATCCAAAAACTGCCCATGCTGCTGATTTTAAGCGCGACTGTTTTGTCAATGACCGGTTGTACTGACCGTATTGGCATGGCAGAGCAGGCGATGACTGATATTCGTAATCAGCCAGCACAGCCGATTGAGCCGCCGCCCAAGGCTGAGCTGGTAGAAGATTTTGTTTATAGTGCCAGTACGCAACGCAGCCCATTTTTGCCGCCAAGCTTAGTAAATGTCCAAGGCCCTGCCACCTCTATTGATGGTGTGCGCCCTGATATAACCCGAGTGAAAGAACCACTTGAACAATATGAGCTATCGCAACTCGTCTTTCGCGGCGTCGTTATTTCACCTGAAGGTCAGCAATATGCTTTAGTACAGCGTCCTGACGGTTCGGTTGCGAGCGTAAGAGTCGGTAATTATCTTGGCTTAAATGACGGCCGTATTGTTGAAATCACGCCGACCCAGATTAACTTGATCGAAATTGTGCCAGACAGCCGCGCTGGGTTTGTTGAAAAACCCCAGTCGCTGGTATCCCCTATAAGCTAAGTCGGCAGATTTTTTGAGGAATATATAATGACAGTACGCAACAACAAGGTAATGACGATGGGCGACCGCGTATCTTCTAGTTTTGCCATCTCTGCATTGGCAATGAGTATGGTAGCAATAAGTAGCAGTGCTCATGCTGAGCAGCGTATCAATAACGTCTCCGTGGTACAAACAGCGCCAGCGGTTACCCAAATGCGCTTAGGGTTTGCTGGTAAGCCAGTATTACCTGCTGCCTATCAGCTTGATAATCCAAGCCGCTTGGTATTGGACTTTGAGCAAGTGCAAAATGGGCTTGCCAGCCGTTTTAGTGAATATAATGTTGGTATGATCAACGATGTCACTACCCTGAATAGTGACAATACCACGCGTCTGATCGTCGGTCTCAAACAAGCGGGCAATTATACTACCGCTATTGAGGGCAATAATTTGCTGCTAACCATCAGCGACCCTAGTCGTCCGGTGGTTAATCAAGTAGTTACCAATGACCCAGTCCAAGACGTATTAAATGGCAACGCAGCTATCACCACTACTGCGGTAGTGACGCCAATTGTTGAAAGCAGTAGCGTTGCCGTTGCGCCAATTAAAACCAAAGTAGTGAAAACTCAAGCAGTTGCAACACAGGCACCTGCTGACACTATGGTAGTGCGCGTCAATCCTTTATTAAGCCCACAGCTTGCCGCCTCACAAGTAAGTAAGCAATATAGTTATGATGGTTTAACGGCGGTTAATTTCACCAAAGGCAATGACGGCGGCGGTAACGTTAGCATTGCGCTCGCTAACGAAGCTATTCCAGTAGACGTGCAGCGCCAAGGTAATAAATTGGTCGTTCGTTTAACGGGTAGCACGGTACCGAGAAACTTGCTGCGCCGCTTGAATGTGAATAGCGGTCTGGTTGATAGTATTGATACCAAAAACCAAGGGCAAAATGGTGTGATCACTATTAATGTCAAAGAAGATTTTGAATATCAGGCTTACCAATCAGGCAATCAATTAAACATCAATATCAGAAAGCCTGAGCTACTACGCGAGCCAACATTAGAAGAAAAAGTCTATACCGGCGAAGCATTATCGATGGAGTTTCAAGACGTCGAAATCCGTAGTGTTTTAGATATATTGGCCCAGTTTACAGAAATGAATATTGTGGCGAGTGACTCGGTGGCGGGCAACATCACTTTGCGCTTGATTAATGTTCCTTGGGATCAAGCGTTAGATATCATTCTAAAAAGTAAGAATCTTGGCAAACGTGAAAACGGTAATGTGATTTTGGTCGCACCTTCGACTGAGCTTGCAGAACAAGAAGCGCGTGAGCTTGAAGCGCAGCAAGCGGTTGAGTCTTATGCACCGCTACGCACGGAATACATTCGCTTAAGCTATGCTAAGGCAGCAGATGTATTGACGCTGATCTCTCAAGGCAGTGGTTCAACAGGTAGTAGCGGTACTGGCAACGCAAACTCTGTTGATAACAATACCTTGTTGTCTAACCGTGGTACGGTAACGGTCGATGAGCGTACCAATACCTTGATTATCAAAGACGTCGCTGAAAGCATCGAAAATATTCATAAATTGATTGGTAAAATTGATATTCCAGTCCGTCAGGTCATGATTGAAGCGCGTATCGTTAGCGCAACCGATAGCTTTAGTAAAGAGATTGGTGTGCGTTGGGGGATTTTATCAAACGGCGCTGCCAATAACCGTAACTTGCTGGTCGGTGGTAGCAATCAGACGCTATGGGACTTGAAAGATTTTGACGTAGAGACGACGACCGTCAATGGTCAAACAGTTTCTTATCCTAAGTATGATATCAGCCGTCCTGATAACTTAAACGTTGATTTAGGGGTTGCCAACCCAGCGGGTAGGATTGCTTTTGGACTGCTTAGCATGTCAGATGTGATGCTCGATCTTGAGTTATCAGCCCTACAAGCGGATAACCGTGGTGAAGTGATTTCGACGCCAAAGATTTTGACTGCTGATAAACAAACGGCAAAAGTATCTTCTGGTACGCAAATTCCTTATCAAGAAGCCTCGGCCAGTGGCGCGACTACCACCAGCTTTAAAGAAGCGGCATTGAGCTTGGAAGCTACGCCAAACATTACCCCAGACGGTAAAATTGGTTTGCAGCTGCTTATCACCAATGGCACACCGACTATTATTAATAATCAGGTTGCGATTGCTGAAGATTCTATTTCAACCAATGTGATTGTGGAAGATGGGCAAACCGTTGTACTGGGCGGCGTCTTTAAAAACCGTAAAAGTAATGGGGTCGATAAAGTACCTTTCTTAGGCGACTTACCTTATGTTGGTCGTGCGTTCCGCAAGGATGTACGTAACAATGCAAAAGAAGAGCTATTGATCTTTGTCACGCCAAAATTGATTAATGATGGTACCAGTCGCCTAAATTAATCTAGCGTTTCATTATTTCATAATAGAAAAAAGCAAGCAGCAACGCTTGCTTTTTTTATGGCTGATTTTCGTAATTGCTTAGATTTTACTGACAATAATCAATATACGTTACTAGCCAGAATATCCATGACGTTGTATCATACCTAATTTAGCTGAGTGCGTATTATGGTTGAGGAATTGCCGTCGGTATTTCTAGTGGGGCCGATGGGAGCGGGGAAGACCACCATTGGCAGATTGCTTGCTAAGCAGTTAGGACGCTCGTTTGTAGATAGTGATTGGTATATCGAGTCGCAAACTGGGGCTGATATTGCTTGGATATTTGCCAAAGAAGGCGAAGCGGGCTTTCGCGAGCGCGAGACGCGCGCCATTGATGAGCTGACGCAGCAAACACAAATTGTCTTAGCAACCGGTGGCGGCGCAGTGATGGCGGCTGAAAACCGAGCGTTTCTTCATGAACGCGGTATCGTCGTCTATCTCAATGCGCCAGTAGACGTGCAAATGGCGCGTACGGCCAAAGATAAGTCGCGACCTTTATTACAACAGCCCAATCCTAGAAAAATATTGCAAGATTTATACAGCGCCCGCGACCCCTTATATCGGCAAGTGGCGCATATTATTATGCCGACCGGCCATACCTATCCTCGCCATATGGTCAATCAGTTATTGCAGCAACTAGACGCATTTTGTGCCTCAACTTCTATTAGCTCAGCACATCAAGAAGATCAATAAGAAAAAGTTTAATAAACAACGCCGCTCAATTTAATTCAATCCTCATACTTAAGGAGATTTTCATGGCAACGCCACTGTTTCATGCCAACTTAACAGTACAGACGAAAAGTCATGATTACCCTATTATTATTACTGAAGATAGTAATGCCATTAGCCCTAAAAAAAGCAGCATGGCAAGTCAAATCGCGCCTTATATTACCGGTCATCAAGTCCTTATCGTCACCAATGAGACGGTTGCGCCTTTATATTTAAAGGCTCTACAGGATGAGCTTGAAGCGCAGTTTACGGTCAAGGTTTGTGTGCTGCCAGATGGTGAGCAGTATAAAAACCAGACCAGTATTAACCAGATTTATGATGCGCTGATGGCAGAGCATTTTAACCGTGATGTGACCTTAATCGCGCTTGGTGGCGGCGTGGTCGGCGATATGACAGGATTTGCCGCGGCAAGCTTTATGCGTGGGGTCAATTTTATTCAAATCCCAACCACTCTGTTATCACAGGTGGATTCGAGCGTCGGCGGCAAGACCGGCATCAATCATCCGCAAGGTAAAAACATGATAGGCGCATTTTGGCAGCCGCAAATGGTGCTTGCTGATATGAGTACGCTAAAAACCTTACCCGCGCGTGAGCTATCGGCAGGCTTGGCAGAAGTCATCAAGTACGCGCTGATTATGGATGCAGAGTTTTTGACGTGGCTTGAGCACAAACTACCAGCGATGATGGCGTTAGATTTAGCCGTACTTGGCGAGGCAGTGAAGCGCTGCTGTCAATATAAAGCCGATATCGTCGCCCAAGACGAAAGAGAGTCCGGCGTACGCGCTTTGTTAAACTTCGGTCATACTTTTGGCCATGTGATTGAAACCCATGAAGGCTATGGTAATTGGCTACATGGTGAGGCGGTCGCGGCCGGTATGGTGCAAGCGGCTGAGCTGTCGCAAAAGCTTGGTTGGTTAACAACTGCGGACGTTGAGCGTATTAAACGCGTATTGCTATTGGCAAATTTACCTATCATGCCACCCGCTATTGACGTACAAACGGCTTTAGGTTTGATGGGTCATGATAAAAAAGTCAAACACGGACAAATCCGCCTTATTTTGTTAAAATCATTAGGTAAAGCGGTATTGACCAATGATTTTGATGCCAAGCTTTTGACCGAAGTTTTGTCGCAGCATCAATAGTACAAGCTCATTAAGTCGTTAGTAGGTGAGTTGCACGTTTAATTTATCAGTTAATAAATAATCGTTAAACGCTTAAAATAATCATTCCAGCTATTTTTAGCTGCGATATATTTCGACAATCTTGAGCATTGTTTTTTTAAGACCATTATTATATAAAACTCTTTTATAAGTATCTTTTTATAAGTACCCTTTTCCAAGGACCTCTCCATGGCAGCATCACGCTCGACGACTCGCACAGCTGGGCAGAAATATCGCCGTCAAGCACTGATCTGGCTGATAGCAACCCTGCTATTGGGCGTGTTTACCGCCTTAGTTTGGATGTTTAGCCAAACGCCAGCGATGGGTGCTAAGATTGAGAATGAGCCAATTTCAGCGCCACAAACCTCAACCGCTGAGCTTGAGCAGCCGCTAAAGATAGAGTCTTTGCATGAGCTCGATACAGACGTGCAGCCGATTAGTTTTGATACCACGGTTAAAGACTTACGCAGCTATCCTGATGAGTTTAAAGACAAGCGTTATCTGCTCGCTAACAAAGGCAAGTGGACAGTGCAGGTGATGAATGTCGCTGAAAATGATGTCATTGTCAGCTATTTAGAAAGCCGAGAAGATCGCGATAAGTTCGCTTATTTCCGCTACCTCGATGAAAATGAGCAGGTACGTTATATGCTGACTTACGGGCTGATGAGCAGTCCACAAGAGGCGGTCGGTGCCGCGAAATTGATAGATTTTAAACTACCTGCAAATGTACGCGTCTTACCTGAAGAGATCAATCGTTACGTCAGTATCATCGATAATTATGAACGTCCGGATCCGGTTAAGGACTTGAGCACCAAGCGCACGCGCAATGTAAACTTGCGCCCAACCAAACGCGAAGTACCAGTACGTCAACAGACACAAACGTCTGGTGGCAGTAATGGCCAAATGGTAAATAATAATGCCAATCGCGGCGCACAAGATGGCGCTAATGAAAGCATACGTCAGTCAGCTGATACTTCTGACACTTTGATTGTCAATGAAGAGCGGACGGTCGAGATCGAAGGACAACCAACGACCACGCACTCCTCTACAGATACTAACCGTAAGCCTGAAGCAACCACTGGCAATGCAACAAATAATGGCTCAAGCAATAATAATGCACCGAAAAAACCGCCGGTGGTTGAAGCGCCTAAACCACCGAGCGCCAATGCAAATAGTAACGCCGCCAATAAAAATACCAACGCTGCTGGCAAAAACCCCAATGCCAACGCAGCTGGTAAAAACCCCAATGCTAATGCTAACGCTTCAAAAGGCAATAATGACAGCATCAAAGAGCTGATAGAGGAAAAAAGTAACTAACTTCACCGAGCATACCGTTTTATAAACGCTCCTGTCGTATTTTATGGCAGGGGCTTTTTCGTGAACGATTTATTTACTATTAAAAAAGCTTAGTAACGCTTCTTAGATTCAACATTGAAGTGC
>NZ_DJUD01000075.1:0-43553 GCF_002439405.1 Psychrobacter sp. UBA6291
GGGATGGTCGGATGCTTACATTGCAAGTCGAAGCCTTTTTGATGATTATCCATTAATGTAGGCTGCGATGATTGCAGACGAGCAATAAATACATCGTTCTCTGAGTGTGGCATACAAGCCCAGACGGTTGGTTGTCTTGGACAAAAATAGGATGATAAAAATAGGTAGGCGATATAAAAAACGCACTTCATAATCCTTCTTTCATAAGTCAGCTAACTAGAAGTTCATTTAGTACGCACAACAAGTCGGTAAACATAGCGACATAAGGACCAAACAAACCAAACTAATACAGCAGCACACAAGCAGAACCCAATAACAATAGTACTGATTCGAATGGTTTTATCTAATCCGCCATTCCAGATATGAGGTGCAATGGGTGGTCCCATCGTGGCAGCAAAAGCCAGTAAATAGCCTAATATCATGGTAAAGCCTGCAATCATAAAACGTATCGCTGTTATTATTGCCGTATCAACCCAGGTATCACCCCTTTTATGTTTTAGAAACTTAAACATGATCATCCTTATAGTTAGCTACTTAACTCTCTACCTATTGCCTCCAACTAAGGCTTATTTACTTGCCCTAAAAACAATATCGCATCCGTTTTATTATTTTTAATCACAAACATAAACGGATGATCGGCTTTAAATTCCACAGGATAAGACATACCAACGTACATACCTACAGCACCCGCTGCTGCCGCCGCTTCCGTCCCTTTTTCATCGACGGTGACTACTGCTTGATGATAAACCTCATCGAGCTTTATCGGTGGGCCATCAGCATATAAGTTAAATTCAGCCCTATTATTAAACGCTCTTGGCATACCCATATCAGCGAGCAATGTTTTCATCTGATAACGCGCATCTAATTTAAACTTTGGCAGTTGAAGGTCCACCTCTTGTCTTACTAAGCCTGCATTCCATTGCTTAATCTTAGTTGCATTTAAACTCTTAGCTAATTGCTGCATAGCAAGTTTATGATTGAGTTTGGGTAATACTACGAGCATAGACAAGTAATCGCCTTTATAAGGCAATTGCACGACCTGTATATGTTTGTCCTCATAATAACTAAAATAAGACTGTTGCTGCATCATCTGGACGGTAGAGGCTCTGCCTATAGCATTATAAAAAGGCTGGGCACTGGTTCTTTCAGCTGTAAAAGGCATGGTCCAATCCCCCTTAAAATAGATGGCATTGGTTAGCACCACGGCAGTATCAGATTTAATACTACCCTTAGGTAGTAATTCAGGAATCATTTGCTTGGTTTTCTCAGCAATTCTTTTATTAATGGTCTGACGCGCAGGATCAGGACTGCCTTCAAAATCAAGGGCGGTCACTTGGCCGCTGTAATAACGTTGCACGGTGTCTATGTAAGATTTAGTGGGTGTTAACCCTTGTTGCATCCATAAGTCATTGACCGTAGCAAGCTTGTAGTCGGGATTGGGTTTATTAAATTGATTATAAAGCGCGGCGCTATTAGGGTTGAGGGTAGTCGGCGTCGGATAATGAAACGTCTTTTGGATTTGCGCTTTCGTTTCCCCTTCCGCTGCGGTATAGAGCATGGCCATCGCAGTAGATAAGCTGTACGGTGAGAAAAATACATTTTTATCTGCTTGGTCAGGTTGCCCATTTATCTGCTGGTACATATCAAAGGCGAATTGGTTATTGGCAGTGATGACTTCTTTTATACCTTCAGGCGTTGCGACAGTAGTCATTACCTCAATAGGAGGCGCTTGATGGTTAATAGCTGACTGATTAGGAGTAACCATGCCTGTAACAGCACCCGTTCTATTATTTTTTATGGCGTTGTCACAGCCACTAACACCCAACACTAAGCTGGTAATAGCTAAGGCACTGATAACACGATTATGGGCTGCATATCTAAAATAGCGAAGTGGGTCATTTTGCATATCAGGCTCAACAATAAATTATAATTATAAGAATATCCAAGGCTCAGTAGTGACTGTAATAGCCACACTTTCAGCTGCTGTATAGGGAGCCGCACATATATATTTGGCGGTTTTAGAATAACTGATTTACTCTGTATTCATCATCCCAGTTGTTTTGTATTAACGTTTTTAGCTCCTTTTTACTTTGTAATTTGCTGAAATCTTCCCCGTACCACTCTATTAGAGCGTCCTTTGTTATCTTGTATTCTTGATGATCAAAATTAAACGTTATCCATTCTACATTCTGAATCAACGCAAATAAGTAAGTGGCGTTGTATACCACTGTCTTTTTATGACTCTTTTCTGACTCTGACCCATTATAATTTAAGATAATCCCATAGGGTTTCTCTTTCGTTTTGAGCTCGAGGCCCTTGAAGTTATCTGATTGCATAGAGTGGTTGACAATATTTATGACTGCACTATTATCACCAACATAGGCATTCTTGTATTGAAACACATCTTCTTCATTGGTCTTCGTATTACATCCACTAGCGACTGAAATCACCAACAGTGAACACGATAATAATTTAAGCCTTTTTTTCATAATGTCTCATCAACAGTCAGTTAAGTCTTAGTGCCGTCATTCGCTATTTTAAGGTTTGTTCACTTGCCCTAAAAACAATATCGCATCGGTTTTATTGTCTTTAATTATAAACATAAACGGATGATCGGCTGTAAACTCAACTGGCTGATCTATAGGAGCAGAAGCTTCCCTTGCTACAATGGCTGTTGCTGCTGCCGCCTCTGTGCCTTTTTCATCGACGATGACCACTGCCTGATGATAGACATCATCAATTTCCATCTGTAAAGGTTCATCAAATAATTTAAAGGTAGCTTTGCTTTGAAAGGCGCTTGGCATACCCATATCTGAAAGCAAACCTTTCATATCATAACGCTCTGCAAGCTTAAACTTTGGTAAGGAAAGATTCACTTCTTGAGCGACTAAATCTTTATTCCACTTTTTAATCTTATCAGCGCTCAAATCACGCACCAGCTGCTGCATTGCAGCTTTGCCTTTTGATTTGGGTAATACCACTAACATGGATAAGTCATCGCCCTTGTAAGGCAATTGCACAACCTGCACTTGCTTGTCCTCGATATAACCGAAATCAGTCTGCATATTCATCATTTTGACATCAGAGGGTTCGCCTGTGAGGGGATAAAAAGGCTGCTCAGAGGTGCTATTTGCCTCAAAAGGCATTTTCCAGTCGCCCTTAAAGTAAACCGCGTTGGTTAATACTGCGACAACGCTAGATGGAATGCTTCCCTTTGGTAGTAACTCAAGAATCATCTGATTGGTATGCTGAGCAATTTTTTTATTAATAATGAGCCGCGAAGGCTCAGGACTGCCGTTAAAATCAAGATTGGTCACTTGACCACCATAATAACGTTGTACAGTATCTACGTATGCCTTGTTAGGCGTTAGTCCTTGTTGCATCCATAAGTCATTGACCGTGGCGAGCTTATAATCGGGATTGGGTTTGTTAAATTGATTATAGAGCGCGGCGCTATTGGGATTGAGAATATCCATTGAGGGATAGTAAAAAGTCTTCTGAATCTGCTGTTTTGTTTCCCCTTCCGCTGCGGCATACAGCATTGCCATTGCCGTAGACAGGCTATATGGCGAGAAAAATACGTTTTTATCTGCTTGGTCAGGTTGACCATTTATCTGCTGATACATAGCAACGGCAAATTGATTGTTGGCAGTAATGACTTTTTCGATGCCGTCTGAAGTAGAAGCGTCATCATCAGCAGCAATAAAATCAACCGGACTATCTGCTTGAGCGTCAGCGTTGCTTTTAGCTTTATCTGGTAAGGATAATTTGCCTGTAGTTGATGCGGTATTGGCTACACTGTCATTAGACTTAGAATCTTTCATAGTACTGTCACAGCCACTGACCACAAATAATAGACTACTGATAGCCAATGCACTTATGATACGGTTACCATGTGCTTTTTTAAGATAACAATACTGATTATTCTTCATATCTGCTTCACTAATAATGTAGAGTTAAGATGATGCCATTCTAGTATCATCTCTATACAATCGTTTAGTGTAGTTTGGTAAGCGCGCTGTACTGAACCTAAGAATGCCTAAAAATAATTAGCGAATAGCTACATTATTGATTTTGCATGATTTCTAATGAAGTAGCAGTGGTGTTAGTCAATCGTAAAAGCGAGAGAAATATGGTTTTTAATAAGAATGTTCTAATAGGATTGATGAGCATGCTTTTAATATCTTGCTCATATTTTGAGAAGGATAAAGGTAAAATTATCATAAATAACGAAAGCCCTTATCTCATATCTGACGTACGCGTCAAGTATACCAGCTCCAAGAGAATGGACTTAATCGGAGATTTGCCGCCTAACTCCTCCTATCGCTATGCTATCCAATACACAAGCTATGAAGATTCAATATCTATTGACTATACTGATCAGGATAAGAAGACCTATTCTAGAGATGCAGTGCCCTATGCCGCTTCATACGATAAAGAACGATATACATTTACTATAAGATAAAAATGGTCTATACAGCAGACAGTTAAATGGTTGTATAGCTGATAAATCATGATTTAATACAGATCATTAGAGATTGAGCACTCGCAAAGCTTAACGAGTACTTGCACTTGAATACACCCATTCTATTTCTTGTTTTTAGTATTTTTTCTTGTGTTAAACAAGGTTATAGCAAATAGAATAATTGCCAAGGTATTAACTACAGCATAATTGTATTGATTAATTTTTTGAATGAATAAAAGATACCAAAACAACGCCACACAAATTATAGTAAAAGCAGGTAAGATATATTTTTTCATTTTGAAACTCCTTTTTTCCTTAAAATAATAGATATCAGAGTGATTTCACCATCCTAATATCGATTATTTTGGTATCCTCGTATGGCTCTTCACTATGCTTACCGTCAGATTTAAAACCAATTTTTTCATAGAAGCTAATCGCAGTCAGATTGGTTTTTAGCACCCATAACGACAAGCTAATACATCTATTGTGCTGAGAAATATCATCTATTGCTGAATTCATTAGTGTGGTGCCAAGCCCCAGACTTTGATATTGAGGCAGAATGTATAGGGTCGTTATTTCACATTCACTGTCTGAACCGCCCCGACTATATCGGAGAGTGATTTACTTGAGTCAGGCAGCAATGCCTGACAGGGTTAAATTATCATAATACCGCTTTTCAAATTCAAAAGGTGACACATATCCAATCGTGCTATGTAGACGCTTCTTGTTGAACCAATCGACCCATTCTAGGGTTGCCAGTTCAACATCGTTCACGCCATGCCATTGTTCTTTTAGATATTCAATCACCTCAGACTTATAAAGCCCGTTAACTGTCTCAGCCAATGCGTTGTCATAAGAGTCGCCTGTTGTACCAACAGAAGCAATCACTCCAGAGTCCGTCATCTTATCGGTATAGCGAATAGATAAGTACTGAACCCCTCGATCACTGTGATGAATCACATCTTTGGGATAGTTTCTATCTGCTATTGCTTGATTTAACGCCGCCATCACCATATCGGTATTCATGCGATTAGATACTTTCCAGCCAACGATAGCGCGAGCAAACACATCAATAATAAAAGCGGTATACACCCAGCCGCTTGTCGTCTTGATATAGGTAAAATCTGCAACCCATAGTTGGTTAGGACGATGAGCATTAAAGTTACGATTGACTAAGTCATCAGCGCGCTTTTGGTCGTCACGGCTGTTGGTGGTAATCTTGCCTTTGCCACGCCAAACGCCTTGTAGGCCATACTGCTTCATTAATCGCTCTACGGTACACCGAGCAATACATAATCCTTCTGCTTTCATCTGCTGCCAGACTTTACGCGCACCGTAACGGCATTTGCTATCCTGCCAAATACGTTTAATCTCNNAGTGAACGCTTGTGTGGGTTGTCGCTTAAGTCTTGAGCACGATAATAAGTTGACGGGGCAATCGGTAGGACTCTACAGATCAGCTCGACCCCATAAAGGTGTTTATTGTCGTCGATGAAGTGAATCATGATTTTAGTCAGCGGTCGAGCTCCGCCTGGGCGAAAAAAGCAGCAGCCTTACGTATAATCTCATTGGCTTGCTTAAGCTCTTTATTCTCGCGTTCAAGCTCTTTAATACGTTGCTCTTGGCTTTGAGCTTGCACTGAAGCAGGAATGGTTTGATCGATGTGCTTTTTATGCCAAGACCGCAGAGTTTCAGGCGTGCAGCCAATCTTAGGGGCAATGGCTTGAATGGCTGACCATGTAGAGGGATAGTCGACTGCTGCTTCAATCAGCATGCGAACGGCGCGTTCTTTAATCTCAGGAGTGTAGTTTCGTGTTTTCATTGTCGTATTCTCTCAGAATGTTGAGTCTCCAACAATCCCGGGACGGTTCAGTCCTTCGTAAAGTAAGAAATAAACCCGACATTATTATTCTCAGCATCGTAGGCTATCCATGTGCTCACACCAGAGCTAAGGATTACTTTTCCCCACATCTCTACCTTTTGAGATAACTTATTCTCTTTATCATGATAGGTTTTGGGCAAAAGGTCTACATAGGTAGCATGCCAACTTGTGAAATGTATATGAGCAATATCTGAGACGTCATTTTGATTGGCCTTACGTATAAAAAACATGCTGCACTCCATAAGCTGGTTCTTTTGGTGATAACAATAAGTCTGACTCATTTATGGCTGATATTGAAAAAGCTCTAAAAGATAGCAAGAGTATTATATGTTAGCAGAGTTGATACCAGTAAGAAGGCGTTACTTGCTGGATAATTTTGTCTCGATTTTAAAGGATATTAAAAGTCTTGATCTATAAAATTATCTCAAACAAGCATTTGCGTATAGCATTAGTATTTTTACTGATTCAGCAAATTATTGTGGCGTCATCAACGTATTTTATTGCTCGCCTTGCACAAAGTCTGACCGAGGACACTATTTCAATTTTATATATGGTGCTATTTGCCGTCTCTTTAGTAGCGGTTTATGTGCCTGCATATTTTTGTGTTACCAATACAGAGCGCGCCAAGTATGACGCTCATAAACTGTATAACGATCGCTTTCATACTATATTTTTAGGCAAGACATATTTGTTATCCAGCGACGAGTTACAGAGTACAGCAACGACAACACTCGCTCAAGAAAGCAACTACACCCTTGAGACAGTCATTGATAGTATTTTTGATATTTCAGCTTTGGTACTCAATGTCTTATTTAACGTGTTGGTCATTGCTTGGTTATGCAGTAGGTATTATTTCTGCCTCCATGTTTGTGCATTTCAGACGACACACCCTAAAAATGGCTGCCAAAACAGACCAGCAATCACGGCTGAGTTTAACCACCAAACTTTTTGACAGTTGGGATAACGTCGTTATTTTTAATAAGCATAATTACACGCTCTATAATAATATTGTTCAAAAAAGCTTTGCAACAGCCAAGAATAATAGCGTTAAATCCACCTCGATCCAGCACATCAATTCAAGCTTAGGCATGATCATATTGATGCTGCCTGTCTTTGTGGTCACTGCTTTTATTTTTAATAAAAATTGGCATGATGCTGCGACGATGGCTGTGCTAATTGCCACGCTGCCAAGACAAATTCAGCTATTGCAAATGTGCTATGCCTTGATTGGCTACCATACCAGTATTGGCGTTATCAAAACGATGCTAGATGGTATTTTAGAGGTTTTACAACCTGCCACTGTGGATTTAGATACCTACATTCAGGCAGACCAAATACGTGTGAAGCAAACAGGGGATATTTTTGATTCAACACAATTACCCAAGCAAGGTAGAGTAACGTTGGTTGGTAATAATGGCGTTGGTAAATCTTGTATGTTGCTTAAGCTCAAAGACCACTACCAAGAACGGGCGTATTATTTACCTGCCAAGCACAATTTGTATTTCAATTACAAAACAGACAAAGCCCATAGAGGTTCAACAGGCCAACAACTGATCAAGCAAATTCAAGAAATTAGAGAGGATGACCGAAGTACAATTGTCATGCTTGATGAATGGGATGCACACTTGGATAAGGATAATACCCAAATCATAGATCAATATCTTGATGAGCTTGCTCAAACAAAAATTGTTATAGAGATTAGGCATTGAGTTAAAAAGCGCTTAGATAGGATTGATAGATACACTGCTGTTATCTCAATAATCTAAGACCCATCACCTTTAAAAACTAAACCCCTTATTTGGATAGTTTCTGCAAATAATCGCAACTCGCTTGGTAATCGTTATCGCAAGATACTTCTAACCACTCTCTTGCCATGGCTTTGTCTTTATTAACACCTAAGCCCTTATAATACATCAGTGCTATAAGATACTGAGCGCGCTCACTACCTTTGCTCCATGACCCATCAACCGTATTACGATATCTATTTCTGGCCGCTTGTTCATACCACCTAAAAGCTTGAGTATAATCCTGAGTGACGCCAATCCCGTTATAATACATATCACCCAACTGATATTGTGTCAGTAAATGCCCTTTACTCATCTCTCCACGACCCAAAAAATAGTGATTATTAGCCGCTTTTTTGAACCAGCTTAAGGCTGCATCATAGTCTTGTACAACATCTATTCCCTCAAAGTACATTTTCCCTAGACGGTATTCGGCATGAGTCTTTCCAAGACCAGTATAACTCTCCCGACTAGCCGCTATCTCAAACCATTCTTTTGCTTTGATCTTATCCTGAGTAACCCCTAAGCCGCGATCGTACATGACTCCCAAGTTATATTCAGCATCAGTATCACCTTGAGCAGCAAGCTTTTCAAAGATATGAAAGGCCTTTTTATAATCTTGGGCAACACCTAAACCGCTATAATACATAAGCCCCAAGCTATACTCAGCATACATTTTTGTGTATTGAGCCTCCATTTTTTCATTATCAGCGGCCTTCTGATAATAGGTAAAAGCCTGACTGTAGCTTTGAGGCGTACCTGCACCATGATAGTACATCTCTCCAAGTCGATACTGAGCCTGCATGTCATCAGTATCGGCTAAGGTCTTATATAATTTAAAAGCCTTGGCGTAATCCTGAGGTACGCCATACTTACCCGCATAATAGATATAGGCAAGATTGGCTATTGCAGAGGTATGCCCGTTATCAGCAGCTATCTGATACCATTTGATCTTGTTTATAGGATCATAAGCTTGGAGACCCAGCATGAATTGAGCAGGAGCATATCCTCGAATGGCAAACCATTCATACGGTTTCCTGCTATCTTCGGGCAAGTCTAAATTCTCTAAATATAGCTTGGCAAGCTGTTGCTGAGTATAGTTGCCTTCTAGCTGTTCAGTTGCTTCTTCTGCTATATAATCAGCTGCTATAGCGGATACAGACAGCCCGAACGATAATACCGAGATTGTTATATTCCTCATTAAATTCTGTTTGAATCTTTGCATATTAAATCGCTCCAAAATACACATTGCTATAGTTTATTCACCTGACCTAAGAACAATATGGCATCGGTTTTATTGTCTTTAATCATAAACATAAAGGGATGGTCGGCTGTAATTTCGGCTTTATGAGTCGCCATAACAAGTTGTACACCAATACCCGTTGCTGCTGCCGCCACCGTACCTTTTTCATCAACCTCAACCACCGCTTTATGGACAACAGAATCTACTTTTAACGGTAGCTTGTCATTGAACAAACTGTAGTTAGCACGACTACCAAAAGCGATGGGCATTCCCATATTGGCCAGTATCGGCTTCATCGAATAGCTTTCTTCTAACTTAAACTTAGGCATCACCAAAAAAATTTCTTGGTTTTCAAGCTGTTCAGTCCACTGACTGACTTGATTACTACTCAAATCAGCCACCAGCTTTTGCATAGCAGCAGCCTCTTTTGACTTAGGTAGGATGATTAGCATCGATAGATCATTGCTTTTATAAGGCAGCTCTACCACTTGTACGTGCTCATTTTCCATATAATCAAAATAAGCTGTTTTATACATCATTTCTTTTGAAGATGTGGTGCCGTCTAAATTATGAAAGGGTCGAGTGCCCCCTTGTAGCCCAAACGGCTTTGCCCATTCGCTTTTAAAATAAACCGCATTCGTTAGTACAGCAGCGGTAGATGACTTGATACTCCCTTCTGGCAGTAGTTCAGGAATCATCTGCTTGGTATGATTAGAAATAGTCTTATTGATAGCCTGGCGTGATGGCTCGGGACGGCTCGCAAAATCAAGATTGGTGACTTGACCACCATAGTAGCGCTGTACGGTATCTAGATAAGCTTGATTAGGACTCAAGCCTTGACGCATCCATAAGTCATTAACTGTGCTTAGGTCATAATTTGGATTGGGCTTATTGAATTGATTGTATAGTGCTGCACTATTGGGATTAAGGATAGCTGGCATTGGATAATGAAAAGTCTTTTGAATCTGCTGTTTGGTTTCTCCCTCTGCTGCGGCATAGAGCATGGCCATCGCCGTAGACAAGCTGTAAGGCGAGAAAAATACATTGTTCTCTGCTTGTTCTGGTTGCTTACTTATCTGCTGATATAGATCTATAGCGAATTGATTATTGGCGTTAACCACTTGTTTGACACCTTCAGGCGTTGAAGCAGAGTCGTCAGCAGCCGTATAACTCTTATCAGTCTTTGTGGTCGAAGGGGTGTCAGTCTTGCTGACTATAGGTTTTTCAGCTACCTGTTTTATCGGTTGAGTATCAACCAAACTATTATTACAACCAGCAATTGCCAGTAAACTGACTAAAGCAAGCGTACGGACGCTGAGCTTCATTATTGGCTTTTTATAAATGTATTGGTTACGATTTTTCACGGCGTTGTACCCTCTTATAATTCGAATGATGTCCTGATTATATACAAGGGTTTAGACTGATTTAGTAAACATATGCTAATAAATTGATGGCTCGGGTTAGATTAAACTCGCACATAGCAATAGCCGTTGCTTTGGACATGGTGGTTTAAGTGCAGGCTTATAAAACCAAACCATGGTGAAAAAATAGGCTTTACTAATAGCCTAGTTGGTTTTCTTGCTACACTCTTATAAAACCCTGTTACTAACAAATATTCCAAACAGTGGATAGACCTCATGAAAGAGACTGAGTTAATAAACCATTTATTTATTAGAACATATAACAGCCAGCTGGAAGGTCATACTCATGATTACCATCAAGTTCTCATGCCATTAATGGGTGACATTAGAATGGTCATTAGCAATCAAAGCATCAATGTTTCTTATGGAGAGGCTTTAGTTATTAGAAAAGGTATTTATCATCAATTTCAGGCAAAAGAAGACTTTCGTTTTTTAGTAGCAAATATAGAGGACATTGAATTTTTACACCTGCCACTGAGTGATACCCATTTTGCAATGGATGAAAAGACATTGTTATATATATCTTTTGTTGAAAAGCAATTGATCTCTGCTCACAACCAAAAGATAGAAGGGATGATGTTTGAGTTATTAAAAGAGCTTCTTGGAACCATTAAAATGAGTAAGCGACTGGATACTCGTTTAACTGCGGTCATTCATACTTTAAAAAGTAATATTGCCATCAACCACACCGTAAAATCACTAGCTGAGATCGCTTGTCTGAGCGAAAGTCAGTTCAAAGTCTTATTTAAAAAACATCTTGGTTGTACCCCTAATGCTTATATTACCGACCTTCGTATGCAAGCTGCTCTTGGTCTCATTCTAAATACTGATACACCGATTACGATAGTAGCTGAGAGGTGTGGTTACGATAACGTGTCCGCCTTTATACGTCGTTTTTCTAGCTTTTACCATCAGACCCCGCATAAACTTCGCTGTAATAATCAGAATATGAAGCAGCCAACAATCAGCTGATCAGCACATATTTTAATCTATTTTGGCAAACCTTTGAACGTCAACTTTATTATCATAGCCAGATGATATAAATATACGCTAGGTAAGGAATTGCCATTGAATATTCACACCCAGTCAAAGCAAGATATTGTAAATTTTGCTGCACCTATAGGATTCTTAGCAATATGGAGTGGCGGCGCCATTTTCGCAAAAGTTGGTTTGCAATATACAGATTCTTGGAGTTTCTTATTTTTAAGATCAGCAATCGCTTTATCACTACTTCTAGCCATATATCTAAAATCTACCCATAAAAAAACAGCTATCACTGAGATTAATAAAGATCAGCTCAAAGTCATTATATTTTCAGGTCTATTGCTGCAAGTCTTCTATTTAACGTTTTATTTTTCAGCTATTAACACAGGGCTATCCCTTGGCATCATTATACTTGTGCTTGGCTTACAGCCGATTATAACGTCACTATTAAGTGCAAACACGGTTAGCGTTAAAAACGTCATACTATTAGCGATTTGTTTTTCAGGCTTGGTATTGTCTACATTAGGCTATCATAGCGTCGATAAAATCAATGTATCAGGTATCGTCCTTTCTGTACTGGCGTTGCTATCCATCACGTTTGGTACTATAGCTCAAGCTAAGGTTGAAACGCCGCCTATTTTAACCCTATTGATCCAGACTATTTTTTCATTCTTGATATTCTCGGCTGTGATTGTTTATCAAGGATTGTTTTTTGAGGTCACTGCTTACTCTTTGCTGTCATTGGTATGGATGGGTGCAGTCGTTTCTGTAGGTGCTTATTTGCTATTAATGCTTATGCTCAAATATAGCTCCGCAGATAAAGTAAGCACGTTATTCTTTTTATTGCCTTTACTGACAATGATCTTGGAGAGTCTGATTTTTGATACTACTTTGAGTGTATTAACTATTTTTGGTGTCATATTGGTCTGTGCAAGTTTGTTCATTTATCAGACTCAAAAACCCACTGAAATTAGCAAGTTATAGTTTAATCTGATCAGGTATTGCAGCCTGATTCAAGCAAATCAGCCTTTGATAAAGTCGCGGTGGAGATTTGGTGTTGCTTTAGATATTTGGTTTAAAAAAGTAAAAGATATTTCCATATCAACAGCAAGTCCATCATATTTTAAACGTGATTTAGTACTCATCGGCATTAAATAAGTCAGATTAACACTTTTAATCGTTTTTGATTTTGTTATGATTATTTATAGTACCTCGAGTCTTATCGATAAGCATTGAAAAGTCTTTTTGACTCAAATAATTTATTGGCAACTCGTCTTCATTGCCAAATATTTCGTTCCAAACAGCGCTACTATATTCGCTTTTAGTGTGTGATAGCTCTCTAATTTCTGAATACATGAGACCGGGTTTTGAAAGTGAAAGAATAGAAATCGCCCTAATATAATCCATATATATAAAGTCTATTACGTCTTGGTCAAACTTATCTTGAATTCTTTTTTTTACTCTTTTTACCTGTTCATCAGTTTTATTCTTTGTATCATGGCCTTGAGATGTTGTATAACTTAGAATCACAGTATTCTCATTAGAAATGTCATTTAGATCAAATATAGGAGAAAAACAGCCCCCGATGATTTCATATGATCTGTCTTTAAATATGACAGAAATATTATGAATAGGTATCTCAACTATGTCACCGAAATAGTTATGTACGTTTTTGAGGTAAGTACCCTTATCGCTACTAATATAGGCTTTTATCAGTACTTGATGAAGCCTTCTGGCTAAAGGATGGAGTTTTACGGTTGAGTTGCTATTCAAACTAGGGCGTGTCCTCATTTTGAAAATGGTGATAAAAATGCGATAAATTGAAGCCAAACAAGGAAAATAACGCAGATAGTATCAGGATATTGGCCAGTTATTTGACGCCGTTTGGCAAAATTTAGCCACTTTTAATCCATTTAGATGCAATCGTTCAGATTGAGGACACGCCCTAGATTATTAGTTAATTATGAAGTTTTAAAAGCCCCAAACAAGCTAATGTTTGAGGCGAAAGAGCTTAACTTACTTTATCACTACTCTCTAAATTTAAATGCTTGTCTATGACCTCCAGCACATTGTCAGCCTTAAAATACTTACAGATTTTCTCATAGCCAACAGCTTGACCATCTCTACGATCTCTATATACCGTATTGATGATGTCATCTTTTGAGCCTTCAGTAGCGTTGTCTAGCATATGAGAGACCAGTTCAGCTTCATTTATCTCGCAGGCTAGTAAGAATGGAATGTACCCATCGATGCCACGTGACAGTGATCACAAATAAGTTTGAAATACCTCTGGAATGTTTTTGTTTATCAGAAAAATTGAGATTATGGGCTATACCATTTTGCATCGAGACTGACAAATTAATTACAGGTAAATGGACAGAAAGCTTTCCATCTTTATTTCGAGCTTAGTTTAAATTTTAAATTACTGAGCTTGTTAATAAATATAGAATGTAGTGTGCAGTTGCCACATCCCAATTTTAATAACCTTGGTCACTAAATGGTCACCGTTTGGTCACCGAGTACTTGGTCACCGATTTTCAAGAAGCAGAGTGCATGTATGTAGACTTATAGAAAATACATTATTAAAGAGTGGACTACTTCTTAAGGGTTGATAAAGAAAGAATAACCAACCCTTACAGATAAAGGCTTTAAGGGGATTTTCAGACACAAAAAAACCTCAAACAATCTAATGTTTGAGGCGAAACTTGCTTAAACTTTACAGTTCAAATTCGTTTTAAATATGGCGCAGCGGACGGGACTCGAACCCGCGACCCCCGGCGTGACAGGCCGGTATTCTAACCAACTGAACTACCGCTGCTTAGGTCGTCTTTAGCATGTCGTCTTCTAAAAGACCCACTCGCTAAATGAGTGGTGGGTGATGACGGATTCGAACCGCCGACATTCTGCGTGTAAGGCAGACGCTCTACCAACTGAGCTAATCACCCTGAGAAGCGTTAAAAAATTGCACTGCAATTTTAGCTTTGCAAGGGAAATCCTTTAAATAGGATTTCCTGAAAGCTTTAACAATCAAAGCTGTCACCCTTTGAATAACTTTCAACAGAAGAGAACTAACTAAAGCCTCGCTCTGTGGGTGTGTATTATATAGATTTACACATGGCTGTCAAACCCTATTTGCCTTTTTCTTGCGTATTTTTTCCTAATTTAGCGGCAATTTATGCAAACCTATGTTTTTATTGGCTTTATATTTTATATAAAACCAATAATTTCTCTAGCTTATTATTTATTTGGCCGCCAATGCTTGTTCGATATCTGCTTTTAAGGCATCAGGCTTGGTGGTTGGCGCATAACGGTCAATCACTTGCCCATCGGTGCCAATCAAAAACTTAGTAAAATTCCATTTGATACCATCTATCAGCAGCCCGCCTTTTTGGTCTTTAAGCCAATCAAAAATCGGATGGGCGTCTTTACCATTGACATCAATTTTTGCCATCATTGGAAAGCTGACGCCGTAATTTTTTTGGCAAAACGCGCCAATCTCCTCGTTAGTACCGGGGTCTTGCGCGCCAAACTGATTACAAGGAAAGCCAATCACCACCAATCCTTGCTCTTTATATTGTTGATACAGCGCCTCTAGGCCTTCAAACTGTGGCGTAAAGCCACATTTGCTGGCGGTATTGACGATTAATAATACTTTGCCTTTATAGTCAGCAAAGGCTTGCGAGGTGCCATCCATACATTCAGCGGTAAAATCGTAAATAGTGCTCATGATTCATCCTTAAATTGATTGTTTTATTATTTTTACTATTAACATGCGTACTGATAAGAAAAAAGGAAGCACTGCGTACTTCCCTTTTATCATGCCAACTTTGGCTAAAACATTAATTATATTAATACTTATTATTCAGCTTTATCCAAATCGATAGACACTGAGTTGATACAGTAGCGCATACCGGTGGTCTCACGTGGACCATCAGGGAATACGTGTCCCAAATGCGCGCCGCAATTGCTACACGTCACTTCGGTACGGCGCATGCCAAGTGAATTGTCTTCGTGCTCATCGATAGCGCTATTATCGATACTCTGATCGAAGCTTGGCCAGCCGCAACCGGCGTCAAACTTATTGTCCGACTCAAACAAGCTGGCACCGCAGCCTTTACAGCGGTAGATACCTTTATCATTGACGTCGTTATAAACGCCAGTAAATGGGCGCTCTGTGCCCTTCTCGCGCATGACGTGATACTCATCGGCAGTGAGGCGCGCTTTCCAATCTGCGTCGGTCAATTGGCTGATTTCTTCTTTGCTTAATTGATTGTCTTGCATCTTTTATCCTTATTAAATGATTGGTTATCTCATTTGCGGTGTGTCAGTTACTGACCAATTTATCGTACGTTTTTATAAAAACGCTAGGCTTTATCTGCTGCTGATTGTCTGACTATTCAAGGTAGTGACTATAAAAGTCCTCAATCTAGCAGTGTAAAGTTTCAGGTTTAAAGAAATAACATTAGAGATAGAAAGATAAAATATAGCAAATTACGCTGCCGCCTCAATCATTAAAGTTGTAATTTTATTAAACGAGCATTTGGCTCATTTTTTCATTGCTGAAAAATCACGATAGATTGCAAGTTATTCTTGCATCGAATATTAAATTTAAATAACTTTATAAAAAAGCTGCCTTTAGACTTGCATTAATAAAGTTTATGCAATAATATCTTGCATTAGGAATAGATTATCTTTAATAAAAGGCTTAAACAACAATGGCTGATAGCGAATTTTCCCAAACTTCTCAAAGCACGCAAGCCGAACGACTGGTACAACTGCGCCGCGATAAAGGCATGACCGCCGAGCAATTGGCGCAGGCGATGACGGCAGCAGGTGCCAAGGTGAGTCGTGGTGCGATTTCTAATTGGGAGCGCGGCACCAATGGCATCGTGTCATCGAAGCTGCCGACCCTAGCGCGTATCTTAGGCTGTAGTGAAGGCTATTTATTACGTGGCGATTTGCAAAACGACATGGATAGCGTTGCTAATTCAAATCAACCTATCAATTCTTATAATAAAACCAATAATCATAATAAAAACGAAACGCCTAGGCAGCAAAGCGTATCCCCTACTTCTACCGCAAATTTACAACCCAACCCGATAAGTGGTCACTCTATGAATCCAATTAAAAAATCCGATAAATTACAAAACGTTTGCTACGATATTCGTGGTCCACTTTTGCAAACAGCCAATAAAATGGAAGCTGAAGGTAAGCGTATTTTAAAGCTGAATATTGGCAACCCTGCGCCGTTTGGCCTTGAAGCACCGCACGAGATTTTGCGCGATGTAGCGATGAACCTGCCAGAAGCGACAGGATACTCGGACTCGCAAGGGATTTTTGCGGCACGTAAAGCGGTCTTGCAATATTATCAATCAAAAGGTCTGCTATCGGCTGTCGATGTGCGCGATGTATATTTGGGTAATGGTGTCTCTGAGCTGATTGTGATGACCATGCAAGCACTCATGAACGATGGCGATGAGGTGCTGGTTCCAATGCCCGACTACCCGCTTTGGACAGCAGCGGCCAATTTGGCAGGCGGTACAGCGGTACATTATCGCTGTAATGAAGACGACAATTGGCATCCAGATATCGAAGATATCAAGTCTAAAATTACGCCCAAAACCAAAGGTATTGTGGTGATCAACCCCAATAATCCAACGGGCGCGCTGTATAGTGATGAAGTATTATTGCAAATTATCGAAGTCGCCAAAGAGCATGATTTAATTATCATGGCCGATGAGATTTATGACCGTATTCTTTATGATGACATGACGCATACGCCGATGAGCACCTTGACCGATGATGTACTGGTGCTGTCTTATAACGGCTTATCAAAGTCGCACCGCATCGCCGGTTTCCGTGCTGGTTGGATGATGGTGTCGGGTAAAAAAGACCATGCTGCCGACTTTATCGAAGGCTTAGATATGCTGGCGTCTATGCGCCTATGTTCTAACGTTCAAGGTCAATATGCCATTCAAACAGCAATGGGCGGCTATCAAAGTATGAAAGAGCTCACTTCAAAATCAGGACGGCTATCAAAGCAGCGCGAACTGGCCGTTTCACGTCTTAACGCAATAAAAGGTATTTCTTGCACCATGCCGCAAGGGGCGTTTTATTGCTTTCCAAAGATGGACCCTGAGGTTTATCCTATCAAAGACGATATGCAGTTTATGATGGATTTATTGATAGAAGAAAACGTCTTAATGGTACAAGGGACCGGTTTTAATTGGGATGCACCTGACCACTTCCGCTTGGTGTTTTTGCCCAATCTGCATGATTTAGAAGATGCCATGGATAGATTGGACCGCTTCTTTGCCAAAAAACGTAAGCAGTTTGGTACCGAGTAATCATTCAAACTTGTATAAAAAAACGCTTATCAGCAGCTGCCGATAAGCGTTTTTTATTCTTTAATAAAACACTATAATAAAAAACAATAGAACTTTTATTTAAAAAATATTACTTAATAACAGATAGCTGATAGCCGACATCGAAGCCGCCGCAGGCAGGGTAATTACCCATGCCAAACCGATAGGCTTCATCAGCGCCCAATTGGTATCACGATTAACGATACCGATGCCAAGTACTGCACCAACCAGCGTATGCGTACTGGATACGGGCAGACCCATGGTCGATGCGCCCATGACGACGGCAGCCGCAGCCAATTCCGCTGAAAAGCCTGAAGCTGGATGCATTTTTGCTAGATTGGTACCAACAGTTTGAATGACTTCTTTACCGATAAACCAAAGGCCAACGATAAGCGCCACACCAAAGGTCAACATCACCGCCGGCGGCACGGCAGCCTCGGTCGCTATGCTATTGGTACGGATAACGTCCATAATCGCGGCAAAAGGACCGACGGCGTTGGCAATATCGTTTGAACCATGACTAAAAGCAAAGGCAGAAGCAGTAAAGACCTGCATCCAGCTAAACATAATAAACGTCGCTTTGGTCAAATCTTCTTTATGCTTGCCGCGGATACTTTTGGTATAAATAAAGGTCGCAAGCCACACCAGCGCCGCTATCATACCCATGATAAAAAAGCCTTGAATCGTTGTCATATTGCTGTTGACGTTCTTTAAGCCTTTGAACACCACCAACGAAGTCATGACCGCGCCGCCTGCGCCAGCGATGAGCGGTACCCATTGTTTAAGGGCTTTTAGGGTATCAAGGTTGCTACGTTCGTGCTCAATCTTATAAAGCTGTTTGTAATAATCGGTTTCTAAATCCTCGATGTCACAATCATCATCTTTATAGATTTCTTGATCGCGCAGCATCGCTGAGGTATACGCCAATTGCTCTGACTCGGTTAGACTTTCTAGATACTCTTTATGGTTTTGCTTGACGGTTTTTTTATCGTCTTTTAGCGTCGCAATATGCGCTTCGGTTCGATCATTATATTCAATGATTTTTTTCTTAATTTGACCATATAAAAGGTAAGAAAATACGCCGCCTAACACGGGTGAGATGACCCAAGAGATGGCAATTGTTCCAATCGTACCCCAATCGACGGTCGATAGTGCCATGTCGGTACCACCTAAAGAGATACCAAGCACTATGGAGCTACCAACGACGCCACCGATAATGGCATGGGTGGTCGAAACGGGCAGACCTTTTTTAGTGGCAAACAACAGCCAAAATGCTGCCGCGATAAGCGCTGAGAGCATGACATAAATAAACTGGTTGGGTGAAACCGATAAACCATCTAAGTCAACGATGCCGCTGCGAATGGTATCGGTGACTTCACCGCCTGCCAGTACCGCGCCCGACACTTCAAATATCGCGGCGATACCCAAAGCTTGCGGAATCGTCAACGTCCCTGCGCCCACCGAAGTACCGAAGGAGTTGGCGACGTCGTTACCGCCGATATTGAATGCCATAAACACACCAAAAGCCGTCGCTACGATAAATAGCGTCGTCTGCTGATGCATGGTGTAATCTAGACCCCACCATAAAAAGTAAGCGGTCATCGCAATCAGTAAAATGGCAAAAAATAGATTGATTCTCATAGAACCGACTGCTTTGGTTGGTCCTGTAGAACTGCTGCTAATACCCATACGTTGATACGTCCTGCGTAAGCTGATTGAAATTATAGGTGATTGATGCCATTGCGGCGCTATTGATGGTGTCGTTTTTACCACCCAACATCATGATAGCGTGTCCGCAACGTGGTTTTGTCATACTGTTTTGAATATGTTTCTCGAAATACTGTTTTGAATGTACGAATTTGAAAATAGGGTTATAAAAAGTTACTATCTACTGCGCTCTATATTGTCCTGATAGCTCTGCGTGCTTGTAAATATTTACGCGCAAGCTTGCCCACCTATCAGCGAAAAACCTAAGCCACAAAATGCCATAAAGCCGCAAGTAGTCTTGCCAAATCGTTCGATTACAGCAGCTTGCGGCTTAGGTTTTATAGTGATAGCGTTGGTTATAAAAAATCTGTTGTTAATAATTAAAATATTTATAGGATAAATACCATCTCTGACTGTGCAGCTATTTTGTGAGCAGGCAGAAGTTATTACGCGCCTATTATATTAAATATAGACACAGATTGCATGATGATATTACGAGATTTGTAACTTTGAATATATCACTCAAAAAAGCTGCTTATTTAGTAGAAAAATGTTGTTAATTTTTCCTAAGACTTCAAATAAAAAATAATATTAACTTTTAAACTCGTATAAAGCCTTTATCACTATTACTATTCAATACGAGCCATCACTTATCATCCATTTATTTAGTATCAGCAGTGATAGACAATGCCGCGGATAGCTGTTTAATAGCGTGGTCTAATACCTCTAGGCGCGCTTGACGCTTTTCATTAGTCGCGATGATTGCCCAAGGTGCATCCTTGGTATTGGTACGTGCCAACATATCAGCTGCCGATTGCACATAATCCACCCATTTATCACGATTACGCCAATCATCATCGGTCAGTTTAAACTGTTTATGCGGCGTCTCTTCGCGCGCCTCAAAGCGTTTGAGTTGCTCCCCTTTATCAATAGCGAGCCAATATTTGATAACTATCGTGCCAGCAGCGACCAAATCTGCTTCAAAACGATTGATTTCGTCATAAGCGCGCTGCCATTCTGCGTCAGTCGCAAAGCCCTCGATACGTTCGACCAATACGCGCCCATACCACGTACGGTCAAAGATGGCGATACGGCTGATACGATCGATTTGCTCATTGGGCAGTTTGGTCCAAAAACGCCATAAATAAGGATGCTGCAATTCATATAACATCGGTGCGCCAATATTATAAATCTGATATTCGCGCGGATCGAGTGGCGCAACCAGTCTTTTGATCGCGCCGCCTTTGCCAGCCGCGTCCATTCCTTCAAAGGCAAAGACCACATGCCGCCCCTGACGCGCCCGCAGCAATTTGGCAAGGTGTGCTTGCTTGTCAGCAAGCGCTTTATGATAGTCAGATTTCTCTATCTCGGTATCGTCAACATTTATCAAAGTTTTAGGGACTGCTACAGGCTCGAGTTTTGCTGCTTCTTTTATATTCTGACTTTCTACTTTACTGCTTACTAGCGCCTTTTGCATCGCCTGCAATACTTCATGACAAAAATGAGTGGCAGCCTCTGATTTATCATCACCATTGATAATAATCCAGTCATTCTGCTGGCGTAATAGCGCGGTTGCTACCTTATTAAAAGTATCGACGACCTGTTTACTTTTCCAATCGATTTGATATAAAAACTCTGGATCAGCTTCATCGTCATTTAGGCGCGCCTGCAAGGTTTCGATATCGACATGAAACCAACATTTAAGCAACTTGGTTTGATTAGCAGCAAGGTCTTGTTCAAAGGCTTGTAGTTTGGTGAGTTCTTTCTTTAAATAGTTTTGCCATTGGCCAATAGGCAAGGCGTTATTTTTCAGCGTCTTATTATTCTTATCTTCACTTTTTTTCACCTTATCGTCATCATCTTCATTGTCATCTAAGGTCGCCATGCGCATGACGTTATAGAGTAAGTCGGCATACCAGTTGCCAAAATACACCATCACATCGCCATGCCGCGGCAGCGCTTTGGTATGCGCTTGCCATATCGGCTGATGCTCTAAGGGACAATCTCCGATAGTCGCCTCAACCTTGAGTAAGCGCGGGTCAACCCATTGCCGCAGCTGGGTGACTGCGGTGCCCTTGCCCGCTTGCTCCATGCCGTTGACCAACACCAAGAGCCCAGTTGGTTTATTGGTAGTCGGCGGTGTTTGCTGCCGCGTGGCGCGTAGGGCAAACTGAGCGGTGACTAACGCCAAGCGCAATGTATCTTTGTCCATAGCAAAGATATTTAACGGATTGGGCGTCAAACGCTGCTCAACGACTTGCTTACTAAACTGGTCACTTACCGCTTCTGGCGCTTGGCTTTCAGTCGATTTATTTTTTTTGCTCATGTCCATACTCGCTTTATTGTTAGATAATTTTTATACATCTCTTATTTGTAGTTTTTATAAGCTGTCTTATTTATATAGTGAATCATAGCATTGCGTAAAACCAGTAAATAACCCTGCTATGTAACAGTTTGGCATTTGTATTCTGTGGTATTTTCTTTTAAGGTGAACAAAATCTTGCGCGCATGCTTTAATAGCTGCCCACAAAGATAAGAATTTAGTATCATTTCCACTCTTTTATTAGCAATTTTATTGCCATTTTTACTTTTTATAGGATTACCTGCCATGTCTGCGTTAGCCAATTTACAACAGCACTTAAACCGTTTTTGGGCGCTGCCACACCATAAAGATGCTGCCTTAAATACCAAGCTCAAAGAAGTGCAAGCATGGCAACAGGCACGTATTAAGCATACCCATAGCGCGCTGTTTGAACAACCAAAAAACAAACCGATGGCAGAGTATTTTTTAACCCAGCTATACGGTGGTGATGAATTTAAAGTATTGGCAGAGCAGTTAGATCGTATCTTACCCAAAGCCAAAAAACTTGAACGCCTTGCTAAAGAAGCTTCTTTAGAAGCGGGCAGCATGGGCATTCAAGCGTCTATCTTGGCCATTGAGCTGGATTTACATTTGGCCGAGTGGTTGGTTGCGCAAGATTTAGCAGTCAATGAAGAGAATATGCTCGCCGCTTACCGCGCAGTCGATGAGGCCAATGAGCGCCGCATGCAGATTAATAATCTAAAAGAGGTCTGCTACCGTACCGATAAAGATTTGAATTCATTCATGCTCAAAAAAGCCTTTGGTCTCGCAAAAGGAACGGCTTATCGCCATAACTTCCAGCCGCTTTACGACTTTATCGATTCAGGCTTTAAAGCGATGAAACCGCTAAAAAGTGTCAGCAGCTTTATTGAACCGTTTTGTGAGCGCGAGCTTGAGATTATTGACGAAGTTCATGACACCAATAATGGCGGTAAGGCAGTAGCGTTTGGTGTATGATAAGGTCAATAATGCCCGTGGCTAACTGACCGCTATAGTGCTTAAATAGGGTTTAAACCGTATGCAATCGGTGTTTAAACCCTATGCAAACAACGCTTAAATGCGCCATCATAAAAACAAATAATAGGATAATCGTATGACTGATAACTCAAATAACAACCCTAGCCAAGCCGATCAATCCCATACTGATAACCCTACTTCTCATGGTCATCTGCAAGATAAATTGGTTAAAGATAGTATTGCTCATAATCAAAGCATCACCGCGCAAGTAAAAGCGCGTCAAAACCAAAGCGCTAGTACGACGCTGAATGCCAATACTGCAGCTGATAGCAGCAATAATAATGACTTCACCCAAGTACAAGACTTACCAACCGGAACCCCACAAGGTCAACAAACGACTATGCCAAACACCATAAATAACAGCGCCAATCCTACTGCTACGCACGCACAAACGGCCAAACAAACGCTATTTAACCAACGTGATGACATCAATAATCCACATACGCCTGATACCGATGGTAATGAGCAAACGCATTTTGGCTATAAAACGGTCAATAAAGCAGAAAAACAAGCGCGCGTTGCCGATGTTTTCACCTCAGTTGCCAAAAAATACGACATCATGAATGACTTAATGTCGTTTGGTATTCATCGCTTATGGAAGCGTTATGCGATTAGCTTATCGGGTGTACGCGCCGGTCAGCAGGTGCTCGATATCGCTGGTGGTACGGGTGATTTGGCCAAAGTATTTAGCCGTGAAGTGGGTCGCAACGGCCATGTGGTATTATCAGATATCAATGCAGCGATGCTAGAAGTTGGCCGCGAACGCCTCATCAATGCCGGCTGTAATAACGTTGATTTCGTCTTAGCAAACGCTGAAACTTTGGCGCCATTTGATGATGAAAGCTTTGATTTGGTGACTATCAGCTTTGGTCTGCGTAACGTCACAGACAAAGATGCGGCGCTAAAATCTATGTATCGCGTCCTCAAGCCAGGCGGTCGTTTATTGATTTTAGAATTCTCAAAACCCGTGTTTGAGCCATTATCTAAAGCTTATGATTTGTATTCATTTACGGCGTTGCCGATTATGGGTAAGTTGGTTGCCAATGACTCTGAGAGCTATCAGTATCTGGCAGAATCAATTCGTATGCACCCTGATCAGCAAACACTTAAGCAGATGATGCAGCAAGCAGGCTTTGAGAATTGTGATTATCATAACTTGACCGCTGGTATCGTTGCAGTGCATCGCGGCTTTAAAGCTTAGTTTTAAAAAATCACAGTTTTAGAAAAGCACAGTTTTAGAAAAAGAATAGCTTTAGCGCTTTTCAAAAGCTGCTTAGATAAACACGCTTTTTATAATACAAAAACGTCTGTCGTTGAGCAGGCGTTTACATCGTTATAACAGCCAATATTGAAATATGCGCCGCGCTTATGGCGCTCAACCAAACATTGTGAGGGCCTTATGCTGACTGTGTTACTTTTGGCAGGTGCCGAAAAGTTTATTAATATCGCCATTGCCAGCGATGAGATTACCAAAGCTGGGCTAGCGCCGCTTGCGGGCAAAGTGCTGCGTCTCAATATGGGCATGCCTGAGATTAATCTAGACGTTTTATTTACCGAAGATCGTTTGCGCTTTGAGCCCGTCATGACAGAAGGCGTGTTTGAACCAAGCGGCAGTATGAATGAGCGCCAACAGGCCAGCCTAGAGCGTTCGCGACTTGGCCATAGTCGACCAGACTGTATCATTACCGTTGATAATCCTGCGCAGCTGCTGAATCTTATGCGCGGCACAGAAGGCAACTTACCGATTGCTGGTGATTACAAAGTGCTGATGCAACTTAAGCAGCTGGTTGCAGGGTTTGATCCTGATATCGCCGGCCAGCTTGAACCGTTTATTGGGAAACCGATGGCCAGTCAACTTCATTTGCTGATATCACAACTAAAAGGCAGCTGGCGTCATAATGCCAAACGCGCCTTTAACGATGTCAGCGACTGGGCCAATGACGTAGCGGGTAATGTTACTCCTGACCCGATGGAAGCCGCCGAAGTCAATGATCTAAAGCAGCAGTTATTAAAACTGCGTGCGGATATCGAACGTGAAGAAGCCAAGCTTGCCGCTATCAAAGATGAGCAAGCACGTTTAACCAATCATAGATAATAATAAATAGAGTCTATGACTGTCTAAACGTTCATCACACATAGGCATAGACTCTGCCCTATTTTCGACTTTTTAGAGTAACCCTATCTCATGCTACTATCCCATCGCGCCCGCTTGCTTGAACTTTGGCGTATTGCCGCCGCTTATCGCATTGATACCCATCTGTCTGTCGAAGAAGCGCCGCAGCTGCAACCGTTAGCGCGTTTAATCCGTTTACATCCGGCAGCTTGGGGTAAAAGACATCAGCCTAATGCCATTAAATACGCGCTTGAGGACATGGGGACATTATTTTTAAAACTGGGACAACTGCTCTCGACGCGCCGCGATTTGGTGCCGCCTGAGATTATCGAGCAATTAGTGCAGCTACAAGACAAGGTCAAGCCTTTTGACTCTGACGTTGCTATTGCCCAAATCCAAGACCCAAAACATGGTTTGGGTCAATCTATCGCTACGCTATTTGCACGCTTTGATGTTAAACCATTAGCAGCAGCCTCTATCGCTCAAGTACATACGGCGGCTCTGCACGATGGTCGTGAGGTAGTAGTGAAAGTGGTTCGCCCTGATATTCGCACCACTATCGTGGCAGACTTTGAGCTACTGCGTGAGCTTGCCAATTGGGCATCGGCGCGTATCGAAGCGGCGCGCGCGATTCACATTGTTGATATTGTCGAAGACTATCGCCAAGTGATGCTTAATGAATTAGATTTAACCTTGGAAGCGGACAATACCACGCAGATGCGCAATAACTTCTTAGGTTCAGCACTGATGTATGTGCCTGAAGTCTATGACGCTGCCAAAAACGTCATGGTCATGGAGCGTATTCAAGGCGTTCCTATCTCACAAGTTGAGGTGTTTGATAAGCTTGGTTATGACCGTGCGACACTAGCAGAAAAAGGCTTAACGATATTTTTTACCCAAGTATTTCGCGATAACTTTTTTCATGCCGATATGCATCCGGGTAATGTCTTTGTAGAAACGCCGCCGGTTAAAATACTCACGACAGATATGACAGCGGTCAATTTGGGTCATGAGCCACGCTATATCGGGCTTGATTGTGCCATTATGGGTACGCTATCAAAAGACGACCAGCTTATCGTCGCGCGCATGCTGTTGGCGGTAATGAACAATAACTTTACGGCGATGGTTGATATCGTCAGTAGAGCTGGCTGGATACCGCCCAATACCGATAAGCATGCACTCATGCGTGATATGAAACGCACTGTCGGTCCGATGCTACAAAAATCCATTAATGATATCGACTTTGCTGGTGTGTTGATGCAGATTTTAGATATCGCCCGTCGCCATCATATGAGTATCCCGCCACAACTCATGCTGCTACTGAAAACCTTGGTGCATGTCGAGGGACTTGGTCGCGACTTATACCCTGAGCTTGATATTTGGTCACTTGCTAAGCCCATTTTAAGTGGCTGGATTAAAGAGCAGCTCGATCCGATGCGTAATTTACAACATCTGCGTCAGCAGTTGCCAGAGATTTTATTATCCACGACGGATATTCCTAAGCTACTAGATCAAGGATTGCAAAGTCTTGCTTCCCAAGGCTCGCGCCAAGACAGTCAACTACGAGAAATCCAGCAAATTCGCGCCGATATGTTAAACGACCGTCGCCGCGATTGGTTAGCGCTATCAGGTTTTGCAGTATTTATTGCTATCGCCACCCAAGTCGGTTGGTTTGCGCCTATCTTTTATCTATTAGCCATTATCGTCGTTATTTGGCGGGTTTTAGCTTAGACTATTAATTTTTAACGAAAAAATATCCGTTAATTACTATCAAAAAATCGCACTTGAATAAGCTCTAATGCATTTTAATTGCCCTTTAACGACAATTAAAATGCATTAGAGCTTAACTTTTTATCTTATTTAGCATGTCGTTTACCCAGTAAATATACGTCTTATATGGAGAATTTACCTATGTCGACCATATCATCTATATCGCCTTCCAAATCTCATGATTTAATTAAATCAGACCATAGTGACGCTATTGCCGCTTTGCAAACACGCTTTGGCAAACAACTTAGCACCAATACCACTGTACGTGAACAGCATGGTCATACCATGACCTGGCTTGCTAACCAGCCACCCGACGCGGTATTGACCGTTCAGGATAAACACGAAGTCGCTGCAGCGGTTGAGATTTGCAATCAGTATCAGATGCCAGTCATTGCCTTTGGTATTGGCTCATCTTTAGAGGGCCAATTGAACGCTCCCTATGGCGGTTTATGTATCGATATGCATGCCATGAATGCGATATTACAGGTTAACAATGAAGACCTGACCGTTACCGTACAACCTGGGGTCACACGTGAGCAGCTCAATCATTATTTACGCGATACTGGCTTGTTTTTTCCAATAGACCCCGGTGCCAATGCCAGTATCGGCGGCATGGTCGCGACCCGTGCTTCAGGCACCAATGCCGTCCGTTATGGCACCATGAAAGATGTGGTACTTGCCCTTGAATTGGTGACCGCCAGCGGAGACATTGTGCGCACCGGCACACGTGCCAAAAAATCTGCCGCCGGTTATGACTTGACGCGCTTAATGGTAGGCTCAGAAGGTACGCTTGGTATTGTCACCGAGGTTACGCTTAAACTATTTGGTATTAGCGAGTGTATTGGTAGCGGTATCTGCCATTTCCCAACGATTGAGTATGCTTGTCAGGCAGTGATGTTGACTATTCAAATGTGCTTGCCAATTGCCCGTATCGAGCTGCTCGACGCCATGCAAATCAAAGCGTGTAACCAATATGCCAATTTGAATTTAACAGAAACGCCTACGCTATTTGTAGAATTTCATGGCACAGAAGCCAGCGTCGCCGAGCAAGCGCAAATCTTTACCGACATCATCGAAGAGTTCGGCGGTACAGATTTTGCTTGGGATACCAACGAAGCCGAGCGTAAACGTCTGTGGCAAGCGCGCCATAACGCCTATCACGCCAGCTCTGCCCTACGACCTGAAGCCAGCGCTCTATCGACTGATGCCTGCGTGCCCATTTCACGCTTGGCAGAATGTGTCAGCGCTACGGCAAAAGATATCAAAGCGTCAGGCATGATTGGACCTATCGTCGGTCACGTCGGCGATGGTAATTTTCATGTTTTATTATTGGTCGATACCAATAACCCTGAAGAAGTCGCTACCGCTGACGGTATTATCAGCCGCCTTGCCTCGCGTGCGATTGAGATGGATGGTACCTGTACCGGCGAGCACGGTATTGGACAAGGTAAGCAAAAATATATGCAGCAAGAGCATGGTAATGCCTTATTGCTGATGCAAGCGATTAAGTCAGCCCTTGACCCTAAAAACATTTTAAATCCAGGGAAGATATGGCCTGAAGCTTTACCTAAAGCTTAATTTAAAAAACTGCAGTATGAAAAAGCGTTTACCTTTAATCTCACAATTAAAGGTAAACGCTTTTATAGTTTTAATATGGTTCATTTATTTTGAAATAAATGCGTGGCTGCAGGTATGAGTTTTTCAAAGCCTCTGGAATGCAAAGCACATAGCAAGCGAAGAAAATTGATACCCGCACCATGCTATTAAAGACACGCTTCGTGCGTTTCGAACTGACTATCCTACAACATCTGGTCAATCGCCATCTGCGTCAATACCCGACCACGCGCCGTACGCAGCACATAACCTTGTTGTATTAAATATGGTTCAATCACATCCTCAAGCGTACCGCGATCTTCGGCCATTGCTGCTGCTATTGCTTCAACGCCTGCAGGACCACCATCAAAACGCTCGTGTAATATCTCTATATAGCGTCTGTCCAAATGGTCGAGACCTCGTCTATCTACGGCAAGCATATCAAGCGCACTACCCGCTATCGCGCCATTGATACTACCATCACCTTTAACTTGGGCATAATCACGCACACGGCGTAATAGCCGATTGGCAATCCTTGGCGTACCGCGCGAACGGCGCGCAATCTCTACTGCGCCATCTTCGCTCATCGGTACCCGCATCAAACGCGCCGCACGGCTAACAATCGTTGTCAGATCAGCGATATTATAAAACTCTAAGCGCTGCACGATGCCAAAACGATCTCGCAATGGCGAAGTCAGCAGCCCTGCGCGTGTGGTTGCTGCCACCAAAGTAAACGGCGGTAAATCAAGCTTGATAGAACGTGCCGCTGGACCTTCGCCAATCATAATATCAAGCTGAAAATCTTCCATTGCTGGATAAAGAATTTCTTCAATGACCGGACTTAGACGATGAATCTCATCGATAAAGAGCACATCGCCCGCTTCTAAATTGGTCAGCATGGCGGCCAAATCACCAGCACGCTCAAGTACAGGCCCTGAGGTAGAACGCAGATTGCCACCCATTTCACGGGCAATAATATTAGCAAGTGTGGTTTTACCAAGCCCCGGCGGACCAAAAATCAAAGTATGATCTAATGCCTCGTCGCGACCACGTGCCGCGCCAATAAACACTTCCATTTGCTCACGCACCACCGGCTGACCGATATATTCAGCCAATAATGCCGGTCGAATATTAGAGTCAGGCGCATCACCTGCCCCTTCTAACGGATTAATCAAACGATCTTGCATCATAGGTTTTATCATTTTATTAAAATCATTATTTTTAAAAGACTAAATCATAAACAGCATAACCAAACGCTGCGCATAAGTCATGCAAAACATCATAAAGCAGGTAGTCAATAAAACACAGCCTAAAACGAAAATAAGCGACAATCAATGTCGCTTATCTGTTTAAAATTAAGATGTACTGTTGCTACTCGTAGTTTAAATAATTAAAAACCAGAGAGCTGTTGCAGAGTGGCTTTTAACAAGCTTTGCGTATCGGCAAAGGTATCGCCGTTACTTTTCGCTGCTTTAATCGCTTGCTGCGCTTCTCGTTCTTTATAACCCAAGCTAATCAGCGCGCCCTCGACCTCAGCGATGATACTGCCTTCAGCAGACATAGGCGCAGGTTGAAGCGCAAATTCTAAACTGCTATTATCAACCTCGATATTTTTCAGCTTATCTTTTAGCTCAATCAATAAACGCTGTGCGGTCTTTTTACCGATACCGGGAATACGCGTTAATGCCGTCTCAGACTCTTGCTCGACGTGCATTTTTAGCTCAGCCGCTGACATCGCGGACAGCATCGCCAGCGCCATTTTTGCCCCAACGCCATTGATTTTAATCAATTGGCGAAAGACATCGCGCTCTTTACGATCGATAAAACCAAAAAGCAGCTGCGCATCTTCACGCACGTGAAAATGCGTCCAAATGCTCGCCTGCTCATTAAGACGCAACTGGCAAAATGACGGCAGCGGCAGCTCTATATCGTAGCCTACGCCAGAGGCAGTCATGACACAGGCAGTCGGCGCCATCAAATATTGCACCTGCCCCGTAATCAATCCAATCATTATCCACCACCTTTTATAAGATTTGACTATAAAAACTGCTTATAGCATTTGCGCTAAAAATAAGCGGCTGTTATGGCTCAATGAGCTTGCTTTGCTAACCACGCTTATTTATAAAAATCGACCATACCTTCGAGGCTGATTGGACGAACTTTATGCGCCTGACCCGCTGAACCAAAGGCTTCAAAACGATTGGTACAGATATCTGACATCGCAACCATAGAGGCTTTGAAATATTTACGTGGATCAAATTCGCTAGGGTTTTCTGCCAAGAATTTACGGATCGCGCCCGTTGATGCCAAACGTAAATCGGTATCAATATTGACTTTACGGACGCCGTGCTTAATCGCTTCAACGATTTGCTCAACCGGTACACCATAGGTTTCCCCGATATCGCCGCCATTTTCATTGATGACTTTTAGCCATTCTTGCGGTACTGACGACGAACCATGCATCACCAAGTGAGTATTCGGGATACGCGCATGAATCTCTTTGACGCGCTCAATCGATAAGATATCGCCTGTCGGTGGACGAGTAAATTTATACGCGCCATGACTGGTGCCAATAGCAATCGCTAGCGCATCGACATTAGTGTCTTTGACAAACTGCTCGGCTTCATCAGCGCTGGTCAATAGCTGCTCGTGATCCAATACGCCTTCTGCACCTGAGCCGTCTTCTTCACCTGCCATGCCGGTCTCAAGGCTACCTAAGCAACCAATTTCCCCTTCGACAGAAACGCCGCACGCGTGGGCCATTTTCACCACTTCGCGGGTCACGCTGGCATTATAATCATAATCCATTGGCGTTTTACCGTCTTCACCGAGCGAGCCGTCCATCATCACCGATGAGAAACCAAGCTGAATTGAGCGCTGGCAAATAGCAGGTGACATGCCATGGTCTTGATGCATCACCACCGGAATATGCGGCCATTCTTCAATCGCAGCAATAATCAGATGACGTAAAAATGCTGACCCTGCATAACTACGCGCGCCAGCACTGGCTTGCACGATGACAGGTGAATCACAAGCGTCGGCCGCCATCATGATGGCACGCATCTGCTCTAAGTTATTGACGTTAAAGGCAGGGACACCATAGCTGTGCTCAGCGGCATGATCCAAAAGTTGACGTAAAGATATTAAGGCCATAAAACGCTCTCTGATTAGATTTTAAAATAAATACTTGTAACGATTTGGTGATTACAAGTGTTCTATCCTCGCTGCAAGGTAGGTAAATCGACAAGCAGCACTATAGAACAGTTGGGAAAATGCAGGATTTTTACTAGCAATTATCACGCGCAGATTATAGCAAATTTTGCCCACGCTTCGTAGCGGTTGAGCGACTATTTATTAGGCTCACATTATTAAGCTCGATTAAGCTTGCGGTTTTATTGAGCATACCGATTGTATTGAGGTTACAGCTTTGGTTTAATTGATGAATGATGCTATTGCATACTTTACTTTTAGCAATGCATAAAACGCAAAAAGCCTTGGTCATCACCAAAGCTTTTTAGTATTTCGAGGCTTATAAGACCGCTATTGATTATAGCGCTATGCATGCAAGTCGATTATTAAAATTAAATAACTTGAATGAATCATAACTGATCAGCAATCAATTAGTACTGTTGTTCTGCTTCTACTGCGTTTTCACTGGCTTTCTCTTCAACAGCAGAGGCACCATCAGCAACCACGCCAGCAGTAGCAGAAACGGCTTCATTTGCGCCCACTACAACTGCTTCACCAGTATTTTCTATCGCGTCAGTCGCAGCAGCACCAGCTGTTTCAGCGCCTTCAGCAACTTCTGCGCCGGCGTTTTGGGCAGCAACTTCAGCGTCAGCAGCAGCGGCTTCGGTTTCAGCAATAGCAACTTCTGTGTTAGCAGCAGCGTCATCACCAGCAGACTCAGCAGCAGCTTCCGTTTTATCTTGTGTTTCTTGGCTACATGCAGTAATTGCAAAGGTACCAGCAAGGACACTAGCAAGTAACAAATGACGTTTTAACATAATAAACCTCTCGTAAATAAAGCATGCCAAATACATGATTTTCGCTATTTTATAGAGTACAAATTGGGCATGCAATCATAATTTTCAGTATGGAAACAAATAATTACTACTTAATAATAAGCTGTGACCTTTCACGCTCACCTTTATCCTGCAGCTCTCATACAGACAGGCCAAACAACAATAAAATCAAACACGGTGGTCACTTTATTATTTTTATAGCCTACCCCAGATGCTCATAATAAGTTGTACGTCTAATGTTACTTAATTGATAAATGACGATAGAACGATTACTCGCCGATTTGTAAAGCAGCGACTGCTGGCAACACTTTACCTTCTACAAATTCCAAAAAAGCGCCGCCGCCCGTTGACATATAGCTAACCCCATCAGCCACTTGATATTTATCAATTGCCGCTAACGTGTCACCGCCGCCCGCAATCGAGAACCCTTGGCTGTCTTTAACCGCGTTTGCCACAATTTGCGTACCTTGACCAAAAGCATCGACTTCAAATACGCCGACCGGTCCATTCCATAAAATGGTTTTTGCCTTAATGATAGCAGCCGCTAATTGCTTGGCGCTCTCTGGCGCGATGTCTAAAATCATGTCATTATCGCCAATGGCATCGACCGACTTAATAGTAGCGGTAGCTTTCTGTAATGAGCCGGTAAAGTCCGCAAAATCAATCTCATTTTTATCGGCCACGACCACATACTCTGGCAATAAAATCTCAGTCTTACTCATAATATCACGAGCGGTATCGACCAGTTCCGCCTCATATAATGATGCTCCAACGCTATGACCTTGCGCTGCCAAAAAAGTATTGGCAATACCGCCGCCAACGATAATTTGCGAGCAGACTTCAGCTAAGCTATGCAGTACTTCAAGCTTGGTCGAGACTTTTGAGCCACCAACGATTGCCAGCATCGGTTGGGCTGGCGTTTCAAGCGCAAGACTTAAGGCATCAAGCTCAGCGGCCAATAAAGGTCCAGCGCAAGCAACTTTGCCCGCTTGATGCATCGCTTGGGTCACGCCTTCGGTTGACGCTTGCGCGCGGTGCGCCGTGCCAAAAGCATCCATGACAAACACATCGCACAAATCCGCATATTTTTGCCCCAACGCTGTGTCATTTTTCTTCTCGCCGTTATTAAAGCGCACGTTTTCTAGCAGCACGACTTCGCCTGCCTTGATTGCCACGCCTTGAGTTAGATAGTCTTTATTTAAGCTGACTGGCGCAGCTAGCTTATCGCTTAAATAATCAGCAACTGGCGCAAGCGAATAGATGGCCTCAGGACTGCCTTCTGTCGGACGTCCAAGGTGTGAGCAAACAATCACCGCCGCGCCTTTTTCTAACGCCATTTTGATGGTAGGCAAACTGGCTTGCAGGCGCGCATCGCTTGCGACTTTGCCATCTTTGATAGGCACATTTAAGTCTTCACGAATCAATACCACCTTATCCGCTAAGCTCAGCTCACTCATACGCAAAAAATTCATTACCTGCTCCTATGCATCATCTATGGTTAATCTACAATATGGCTGTTTGCTAACTGCAAAACGTTTTCACGAAATAGTCATTTTAAGACGTATATTATGGGTCATTCTCGCACTTGGTGTTATAGAACTGTCCAAGCAAGAATTTCAGCGGTGTATTCTAGCAGTTTTTAGTCTTCTCTTATAAAGAACTGTGATAAATTTTGCGCTATAGATTATCAATCCATATAACTGCCAAATTTCAATAGTAATCACATGCACTAAAAACAGTAACATTTCGTGGTGGTACTTCATCATTAGGCTGTTTATGATAAAGGCGTGTTTGTGATAAGCACCGCTCATTATAAGAAAAGCAGCTTATTATAAAACCTATGATGATAATGAATAATAAACCTAACAATAAAAACAAGCTCTCAGGAGAAAATTATGAGTATTGATATTGAAACTGCCAAACAAGACCTGCTAAACCTAAAGGAAGAATATGAAACTCGCATTGATAAAATCGAAGACCATATTCAAAACCCGCAAGACGACCTCAATGAACATTGGGAAGATCAGGCCATCTCATACCGTCAAAACGACATGCGCGCAAGCTTGATGGATGAAGCGCGTCAAAGCCTTATCTACGTCGAAAACGCGCTAAGCCGTATTGAAAACGGTACTTACGGTGAATGTGAAGTGTGCGGCAAACAAATTGAAGCGCAACGCTTAAAAGCACTGCCATATGCTACGTTGTGTATGGAACATGCAGAATAATTTTTAATGGCTATTTTAAATAAATGTCACTTAAAATAATTTCATTTGAAATAAATGTTAGCTTTAAAGATTAAAAAATTGATATAACTTTCTAATCAAGCAGGCGTTTGCCATCTGCTAAGCGCCTGCTGCCATTGCTGACAACGCGCGGCAATTTTCTCTACAGGCAAATCCATAATATTGCCAACGACCGCCACATAGGTAATTGGCAAACCCGCCAGCTCGATTATATTTTCCGCCGTCACCCCCCCTATCACACAGATATCAATCCCCTGTTGACAACCTTCGATGAGCTGCTGGCGAGATATCACATGGGCATTAGGTTTGGTATTTGAAGCAAAAACTGCGCCCATCGCCGCATAGCTTGCGCCGTTTTCTTTTGCCTGTTTGACCAGCGCTACATCGCCGTGACAAGTTCGCCCAATAATTTGTTCGGCTGCAAGATAACGTTTGGCATCATCGATAGCGCCATCTTGTTGACCTAAATGCACCCCGATGCCAAGTTTTTTGGCAAGGGCAATGTCATCGTTCATCACAACATCGACATTATAGGCTCTAGCTAAGCTGACTATCTGCTGCGCTTCCTCATAGAGTTTTTCTTTGCCATTTGCTGATTGTAAGGTTTTTTTACGGCGAATTTGCAATAATGCTACCAGCCCTGTTGCTAATGCTGCTTCTAGTTTTGCATATAAAACCACAAATTCATCATCATTGGTAAGTAAATATAGTTTGGGCGCGGGCGTCATAGCCGATACTTGGAACATATGGTTTTTCCTTAAATGGGCTTAAATTTGACCCAATAAAAAGGCTGTTATATTACATAACAGCCTTGTACATCAATATTAAAATAGCACGCTTATACGGTACGGCGAGTCGCCAAACTGTTTAAGATATTTTTCGCATCACCCCAACGCGTCGCTGAACTGTTTGCGCCCAAAATCACGATAATCGCTGGACGGTTATTAACGCGGGTTTCCATCACCACGCAGCGCCCTGCTTCATTGATAAAGCCAGTTTTTGAGATACCGATTGGATAGCTGCCATCACGCACTAAGCTGCTGGTGTTGTTGGCTTTATAGGTACGGTTGCCGCTTGAGTAGTTAGAGACATAAAAGTCATAGCTTTTGGTGGTCGAAAAACGACGAATGACATCGTAGTTGCCAGCTGCACGTACCATTTTAACGAGATCATTTGATGAAGCGACGTTACGCTTATCAAGACCCGTTGGGTCACCGAAGAAAGCGGTGGTCATGCCCAAGTCTTGAGCTTTACGGTTCATAGCGCGCATAAAGGCACTATAACCACCTGGATAGTTACGCGCTAGGCTTTTTGCGGCTGGGTTTTCTGACTTCATCAATGTCATGAGTAGCATCTCAGCACGGTTCAAACGGTCACCTGACTTAAGGTTTGAGCTGGCGCGTTTTGGACCGACGAAATCTTCTGGATCAAGGGTAATCTCTTCACGCATGTCAAGACCGGCGTCTAGCACCACCATCGCTGTCATAATCTTAGTAATACTTGCCATCGGACGGGCAATATCAGCAGCTTTTTCGTAGATAGATTCGCCGGTTTCAGCATCGATGACCGCAACACTGCGCGAATCGGTACTGATTGGAATCATACTACCGCTGTTAAAACCGCCACGATAAGCGGTGTTATAGCTGTTGGTATTATTGAAGCTATTATTGCTGCTACCAAAACTGTGTGCATTAGTAATATTGGTGGCGCCGTAGCCATTGTCTACTTTTTTAATCGCCGAGCTATTACTGCTGTTGTACATGATTTTACGCGCTTCAGATAAGCTATCGGCACCGCCCCAGCTCACACGAGCACTAGACTCAGAGCCAGAACTACCATTAATGGTAAGCGCCGCTTGTGCAACACTGCCCAAACTCAATGAAATTAGAGCAGCGATTAATTGCTGTTTGGTTAATGGTAGTTGCTTCATTATGCCTCCTGCAGCCGCGCTGCCATTAGTTAGAAAATCGGTTACATACTAACTAATATCAACAACGTACGTAGCGTTTGTGGTTGTGTTTGTAGATACTCGCATAGAGTTTTTGTATTTTTAGTGTATCATGGTTTGCATTTAAGTTTAATCTACTAAATCAATTAGATGTCGTTTTTTGACCACATTCAAATTTTACTACATTTAGTTTATATTGTAGCAATATTAATTAACAATGGCGCAATATAGCATTACATTTAAGCTTATAAAGGCACAGTTGCAAAGTTCCTATAAAAGTATGCTGCTTAATATAAGGGAGTTTGTGAGTTTACATATTTTAATTAAAAAACTTATAGCAGCTGATATTTATAATAAGACAGTAAAATCATTTAGATAGTTTAAGTCTAACAGTGCACCCTTTATTCTGACCAATAGAAAAGAGTATAACTATGATTCGAGTACTAGTAGTAGATGATCATGATTTGGTGCGAATGGGCATTAGCCGCATGTTGGCAGATAGTGCCGATATAGAAGTCGTCGGTGAAGCGGATAGTGGCGATATGGCGATTAAATTGGCAAAACAGCTGCGTCCGGATGTGATATTGCTCGATGTCAATATGCCCAATATTGGCGGCCTCGAAGCCACCAAACGCCTCATCCAGCTTGATATGGGCTTTAAGATTTTGGCCGTGAGTAGCATGTCAGCGCAGCCTTATCCGTCAATGCTTATTAAAGCGGGTGTCAATGGTTATATTACCAAAGGGACGCCGCTTGACGAGATGATACGCGCGGTGAAAAAAGTCTATCAGGGCGGGCGTTACTTTAGCCAAGACGTCGCTGAGCAATTGGCGGATGTTTTGTTATCTGATAATGCCAGCTCACCTTTTGACTTATTAAGTGACCGAGAAAAACAGGTCGCCATGATGGTGGTGAATTGCCAAAGCCCGCAGCAAATCGCCGACCAGTTATTTGTCAGTGTCAAAACCATCAATACTTATCGTTACCGCATTTATGAAAAAGTCGGTGTCGATAGCGATGTAAAGCTGACCCATTTGGCCATTCGCCATGGGCTTATCCAACCGTAAGTCGCTATGCGCATGCATTTTAGGCGTCTTTTCTTTTATGACGATTAATTTTTAAAGCCTATAGAAATACCGAAACCCTTAACGCCTATGAAATCTTTAAAGTCTGCGCCGTCGAAACCTATGAATTCTATTAGTAGAGTTATAGCCGCTATTACGGATTATTTTCAGCGCGATGACACCTTACCTTTGCCGCAGCTGCGCAGGTTGGGTTTGATTTATAGCAGCTATCGCTTTGTCGTCAGCCTATTTTCTATGCTGATGGTGTATATCACAGCGCGCGCTAGCGATGGTTCATCATTACCAAGTTTTTTGCAGCAAACCGCGCTCAGTTTTTATGTCCTTTTAAGCTTAATTTTATTGGGTTTATTTTATGTGGTGACCAAGCATCCACGGCAACAGCTGGCGTTTGGTTTAGCGGTAGACGTCATTATTTTAAGCTTACTGCTCTATACCGCTGGCGCGCCTGATTTGCAGTTGACCATGCTGTATATGGTGGTAGTTGCCGCCAGCTTTATGCTGCTTCATAGCTCGCAAGCGCTGATTATTACTTTACTGGCGATTATTTTCGTTATCTATCAGCAGTTTTTTTATGCGATTGCCAATAGCATGAATTTGGCAAATTTAGGCGATGCGCTCCTGATGTCAGCCAGCTTTTTGGCAGTCGGCGGTTTGAGTTGGTCAATCTCGCAGCGCTTGGTACAAGTTGAGAAAGTAGCGGCCCGCCACGCCAAAGAAGTCGAACGCTTAAACGTTATCAATCAAGAAGTCATCACCCAAATGGCCAACGGTGTCATCGTCATCGATTGTGAACAAGTGGTTTTAGCCAACCTTTCGGCTTATCAATTACTGAGTATTCCAAATGCTACGGCAATGGATGCAGAGTATGTTGAGACAAATGCTGCGCTAAGTAGCTCACAAAATGATTCGTTAAACAATTTTTTAAACAGCACTTCTCCAAAAAATCATACAAAAAACACTTCAAATCATCTTGCAGATAACACCCTCTCTGACTTTCAGCAGCAGCTTCGCGCGCAACATCTACAGTTATTTGAAGCTTGCTTATCGATAGAGACGGGACAATCTCGCAGTTTTATTTATGAGTTGCCAGCTACTGCCAATGCGTCTGTCTTTGGTAAGCTGCGCGTCGAAATCATCCCACTAAAAAATGACAGTAAGCTTGTCATATTGGAAGACTTACGCCGCGAACAAGCCAGCGCCCAACAATTAAAACTGGCCTCTTTGGGGCAGCTGACCGCCAGTATTGCTCATGAAATAAGAAACCCTTTAGCCGCTATCTCGCAAGCCAGTCAACTACTAATAGAAGATGTTGAAGAAAATCAGACAGTAGAGGATGTAAGCGCAAACGATGCCTTGGCTGGTAATCATGAGCTTTATAAAATGATATTCACGCAAACAAAGCGCGTTAATCGTATTATTGAAGATGTTTTAAAACTGTCACGCCAGCAAATCGCCAATCAGCAATTGATTGCCCTTGCCGATTGGATGCCAGAATTTTTGGCAAACTACTTTCAAGGTCACGATGTTTTTTTACACAGCCATGCGCAGCCGACCATCTCATTTGACCCGCATCAGTTAGAACAAATTTTTATCAATTTGATTAACAATGGCTTACGTCATAGCAGTTATGCTCACCCTCATGCCGTTGTGGAAATCGAGATTTATTGTGCCGATAACGATGTTATAATTGATGTATTGGACGATGGCACAGGTGTAAGCACGGCAGACTTAACCCACCTGTTCAATCCATTTTTTACCACTGATAAGGCGGGTACGGGTTTAGGCTTGTATTTATCGCAAGCATTTTGTGAAGCCAACCATGCGCGCCTACTTTATATTCCAGAACACAAAAAGACTTGTTTTCGTTTGATTGCGCCTGCTATTGACAACGCGGCCATTGATAATGAAGCCGTTGAAAACTTAGATAAAACCTATTTTTAATGCCTTGCAATATTTTAAGACAATGAGATGATGTATGACCACAACCGCGCTAGTCGTTGATGATGAAGTAGATTTATGCCGCTTGATGCAAATTACCTTAACCAAGATGGGCATCAAAAGCGATGTGGCTTATACCTTATCGCAAGCCAAAACCTATTGGCAAGCAAACGACTATGACTTTTGTCTAACCGATTTAAAACTCCCTGATGGGTCAGGCTTAGAGTTGGTTAAGCATATTAGCAGCAGTTCAAGTACGCCCATTGCCGTGATTACCGCGCATGGCAGCATGGATTTGGCGATTGAAGCGTTAAAGCTGGGCGCTTTTGATTTTGTTAATAAGCCGCTTGAGCTGCCGCGCCTGCGACAATTGGTCGAAAATGCACTCAAGGTTATTCATCAAGATAACGCCGCAAAGTCAACGCCTGAGCGCTCACCTGAGCAGCAAATGCTCGATAGCCGTCTCATTGGCGACTCAGCTGTCATGCACCCGCTAAAAAGTACCATTTTAAAGTTAGCGCGCTCACAAGCGCCAGTTTTTTTATCGGGGGCATCGGGCACTGGTAAAGAAGTGGTTGCGCGCTTGATCCATGATTTAAGCCCGCGCCGCGATGGCAGCTTCGTGCCAGTCAACTGCGGCGCGATTCCGTCAGAGCTGATGGAGTCAGAATTTTTTGGTCATAAAAAAGGCAGCTTTACTGGCGCTGTGGCTGATAAACAAGGACTGTTTCAACAGGCTAATGGCGGTACGCTATTTTTAGATGAGGTCGCCGACTTACCACTAGCGATGCAGGTCAAATTACTGCGCGCCATTCAAGAAAAAACCGTGCGCGCAATCGGCGATACCAAAGAAGTGCCAGTTGATATTCGTATCCTATCAGCGACGCATAAGGATTTAAATCAGCTGGTACAAGCAGGTAGCTTTCGCCAAGATTTATACTACCGCATCAATGTCATTGAGCTTAAACTGCCGACGCTTAACGCAAGACGTGATGATATACCGGTATTGGCCAAGCACTTTTTGACCCTGATTGCCGATGAATGGCAATTGGAGTCGCCGCCAACACTGACCCATGCTGCGTGCGCGCGTCTACAACATCACGACTTTGCTGGGAACGTACGCGAATTACGTAATATCCTTGAACGCGCGATAACCTTAGCGGAGACATCCACTATTGATGCCAGTCATTTGGGCTTGGCTGATTTCGACAACCAACAACTAGAGAACGCGCAAGAAGCTATTGCAGAAGTAGAGCAAAATAACAACGCTGACAAAGCGACCCTTTCGAGCAATGCTATTTTAGATAAAAGTGAAAGCTTAGAAGCGCAATCTATAAAAGATAATGCGGAAAAAAATAACGTAGAAGGTGCAGAAAAAGACAGCGCACAACAAGCAAAAGCTACTATATCTCCTTATCGCACCATTACGCAGCACTATCCTTCAATGAATGCGCACGCTGCAGCCAGTCCTACAGCACAACCTGATAAAACAGCAGCCAGCGCTATGTCAGAACCATTAAGCAATGAAGCAGAAAATTCAGAAAATTTAAGACCACCCGTAAATCAAGAAAATATTAGCACCGGTCAATTACCTGCCCAAGGCTTAGAGCATTATTTGCAAGAGCAGGAAAGGCAGCTGATTATTACCGCCCTTAAACAGACAAACTGGAATAAGACCCAAGCTGCTGAATTGTTGGGCACCACTTTCCGCTCGTTACGCTATCGTATGTCAAAGCTTGGAATTGCTGAAAACCAGTCTGAATAATATATAAGCGCTAACCATAAGACGATAATTAAATCAGTTCGAAAAGTCTCAGTTTAAATGCTAACGAAATTAGGGCTTGGCTTTAACAGTCGGCTTTTCAGTCGGCTTTTCAGTCACATGGTCGATAAGCCTGTTGTTTTGAGTCACTTTGTTTTTAACAACTTTATTATTAGTATCATCTTGACTAGGATTATTCGCTGCTTGAGGCTTGCGTACAAAGCGAACACCCGACGGCAGGGCTTTTTGTCTGAGTAAATCAAGCGCCTGTTGCTCCCATATGCTTTCACTTCCTGTTAAAGTCACATCAGGCGCTACCCCAACCCCATCTATTTTTTTACCTGAAGCGGTCATGTAATGGGCAACCGTCAGCTTCACCGCCTGCTCGTCATTCAGCGGTATCACGGACTGCACTGAACCTTTACCATAACTGACTTCGCCTAAAATAGTCGCGCGTTTTTGCGCTTGCAAACTACTGGCTAAGACCTCAGCCGCTGAAGCAGAATAACGATTTTGCAACACCACAACTGGCATGGTATCTAATAACGCTGCACCTTGCGTCGATAGTGTGCGGGATTCGCTTTGACGACCTTTGACTTGTACCACATCGGTATTGGTCATAAATAAACTGGCAACGCTTACCGCTGACGCCAATACACCGCCTGGGTTGTCACGCATGTCTAATAAAATTCCCTTAACAGGCGCATCCAAATCAATTAACCCTTGTAACAGCTTTTCACGGCTATTGTTTTGAAAGGCGGGTAATCTAACAATAGCCATTCCATCTACCAGCCGCGTTTCAATAATTTGTGGATGGTTGTGATTACGCTGTAAAGTCGTGGTATGTTTACGCCGGCCTGCTTTTGATGTCACGACATCCACTTGGGTACCTGCAATGCCTGTTAACAATTGCTCAATGTCATTACTTTCTTCGTCTTCACCAAGTTTAAACTCGTCTACTTGGTGCAAATAATCACCAACGGCAATGCCTTTTTTATCAGCAGGCGAGCCATCAACCACCTCAGTAATCACCCAATAGCCTACTTTAGGCTGATACTGCACCTTGATACCGATATCGCCGACGTCGCCTTCAGTAAAAGCGCGCAGATTCTCATAAGCTTCTGCATCCAAAAACTCAGCATGGCTATCAAGCTTGGTCAACATCCCGCTCATGGCGTTGCTAAATAACTCTTCGTCATTGACTGTATCCACATATTCGCGTCGTACCAAATCAACGACGGCCACAAAAGTTTTGAGCGTTTCAGGCGAAATGGCCTTTAACGATACTTGCGCAACTTCAGCGGGAATATCGGTATTTATCACGTCTGACTCGTCATTTAGCGCGCTTTCATCAGCGACAGCATCTATCGAGTCATCGACTTGATCGGCAGATTCGAGCATATCAGCGATATCTGATAAATCGTCGGCGCTATTAGCTTCCTCGTTATTATTTAAGGATACATCGTCGTCGTTAAGTCCAATCAATTGCAAGCTTGCCGTGGGATTTTCGCCAGTATTATTGATTTTACCGTTATTGTTGGTAGCAGCTTGTGCTGGCATATTGACCACACCTAGCCCTACTACACTGCTTATAAGAGCGGGTTTTAATAGCTGAGAGCCGATTAATTTGACATTAAAAGACTTCATTTTAAAAGATTTAGAAGCAATAGATTTAGAAGTAGTAGATTTAGAATCAACAGGCAATGGCATGATGATATTTCTCAAGCTTTTAGACCGCAATAAGAATAAATGGCGAATTGGACGCATAATAAATTACTCAAAAAAAGGATTTGGTTATTATTTTTATAACTTTCAGATTATATAGATATACCCCACTCTCAACTTCG